>JAAYAO010000311.1 GCA_012719335.1 Propionibacterium sp.
CGTTGTCGTCCCTTCGGCGTTCGGCGCATCCCGACAATACCGCGACGGGCGCCCGTCGCAGAACGACGGACGCCCGTGGTCGGGAAACCGGGATCAGCGTTGCGGGGGCAGCTGCTGCACCGGCGCCGGCTGACCGAACCGACCCGCTTCGGCGAACTGGGCCGGGGTGCCCTCGGTGAGGGGAGGGCCGTACACCGGGGCGGGCTGCTCGGCCGGGGACGCACCGCGGGAGGCCAGCACCTTCGGCACGATCAGCAGGGCGACGCCGGCCAGGGCCAGCGCGATACCGAGGAAGGGCTGGGCCGGATCGGCCCACATCATCACCCGGAATTGCATGTTGAACATCGGCAGGATCAGGGAGCCGACTCCGAACATCGTCAGGATCACACCGAGTCGCACCAGGGCAGCCATGGTCTTGTACCTTTCACACCGAACCGGGCCGCCTGCTGCGGCCGAACGCAGAGGCCGACGCCGCCGGGTCGATGGTGGTTCCCACTCCGGCGGAAATTCTTCGGACGATCGGCGCGCGGCGACCAGGATGCTGTCGGCAACCTCATTCGGTTGCGATGTGCCGCCGTGGGTGGCTGCGATTCGACCAGCGTTCGGCGTTGCTCGAATCAGCCGCCGCGCAGCGCCCGGCGCGACCCCTTGGCCGCCCGCGGACTGGTCGGCATCGGGCCCTTGGGCAGGGGCAGCTTCGGCCGCACCGCGTCCAGCGCACGCAGCCGCTGCCGAATCTCACCGATCCCGGCGGTGTCGAGTTGCTTGGGCAGCTTCTTGATGTGCTTGGCGAGTTGGTCCAGCGGCACCTGGCCGTCCTTGTCACCCATCATCACCGTCACCACCGGGGCATCGTGCACCACCGTGCGGTGTTTGCGGGCCTCCGATTCGAGCAATTGACGGGCCCGGTTCGGGTCGCCCTCACCGACCAGCACGATGCCGCCGGGGCCGACGGTGCGGTGCACCACGTCCATGTGGCGATTGGCGTTGATTGCCGGGCTGCTGACCCACTTCTTGCTCAACATGCCCAGGGCCACCTCGGCCGAACCGGCCTGGCCCCGGAAACGGGTGTAGGTGGCGCGCTTGGTGCGCTGGGTGAGCAACAACAGGGCGGCGATCAGACCGAGCAACAGGCCACTGATGCCGAGCATGATCGGCCGGCCGAGCAGGAACCCGATCACCAGCACGATGACGAACGGCACCAGGAAGGCGCCGGCCAACATCAGGTCCAGCTTCGGATCGTTCTCCTTGGTGATCCGGTAGGCCTGCCGGATCTGCCGCAGCGTGCCCCAATCCCGGGGGTCGTCACTGTTCTTCTTGCGCAGCTTCTCGGCCTTGATGGCCGCCTTCGCGTCCAGTTCCGACTGCTTGGCCTTGCTCAGCGGTTTCTTCGCCATCGCCCCGTCCCGTGTCAGCGCCTCAACGGCGCGCCTCAATTGCTTGACGATACAGCCGTCCGGCCCGGTAGGACGAACGCACCAGCGGCCCGCTCATCACGCCGGCGTAGCCGATCTCGGTGGCCTCGGCCGCCAACTCGTCGAATTCCTCCGGGGTCACCCAGCGTTCGATCGGATGGTGCCGCGGGGTCGGGCGCAGGTACTGGGTGATGGTGATCAGTTCGGCGCCGGCGTCGTGCAGGTCGGCCAGGGCCTGCGAGATCTCCTCGCGGGTCTCACCCATGCCCAGAATCAGGTTGGTCTTGGTGACCAGCCCGGCGGCCCGCGAGGCGGTCAGCACCTCCAGGGAGCGTTCGTACCGGAACCCCGGGCGGATCCGCTTGAACAGCCGCGGCACGGTTTCCACGTTGTGGGCGAACACCTCGGGCCGGGTCTCGAACACCGCACCGAGAAACTCGGGATTACCGCTGAAGTCGGGGGCGAGCATCTCCACGCCGACCCCGGGGTTCAGCTCGTGGATCTTGCGGATCGTTTCGGCGTACAGCCAGGAGCCCTCGTCGGGCAGGTCGTCGCGGCACACCCCGGTGACGGTGGCGTAGCGCAGGCCCATGGTGCGCACCGATTCGGCCACCCGCTGGGGTTCCTCCCGGTCGAAGTCGGCGGGTTTGCCGGTGTCGATCTGGCAGAAATCGCAGCGTCGGGTGCACTGGTCACCACCGATCAGGAAGGTGGCCTCGCGGTCCTCCCAGCACTCGAAGATGTTCGGGCACCCGGCTTCCTGGCAGACGGTGTGCAGTTCCTCCCCGGCGACGACCGATTGCAGGTCGCGGTAGTCGGGGCCCATCTTCGCGGTGGTGCGAATCCACGGAGGCTTCTTCTCGATCGGGGTCTGCGCGTTGCGGACCTCCAGGCGGAGTAGCTTGCGTCCTTCAGGTGCGATGGTCACCCGGCCAGCCTACATGCCGGGTCGTGACGGTCATTGGGGATCGCGCAGGCGTTGCATCAGCAGCGCGGCGGCCACCATCAGGACGGTCAGCACCGCCCAGGCGATCCCACCCGGGGTCGGGTCGATCTGCACCTCCCGGAACACCCCGGCATCCCAGTAGGCGAGGTAGGTGGTGCCGCCCACCCAGGCCTGCCCCTGGGTGATCAGGTCCAGTGCCGGGGCGACCCCGGTCGCGAAGTTGAACGACACGACCAGCCGGTTCAGGATCACGTAGGCCGCGGCCAGACCGATCGCCAGGGCGGTGCGCCGGGTGATGAAGGACGCGGCCGCGCCGGTCACCGCGCTGAACACCCCCAGCAGGGTGGCGCGGCAGGCCGACACCAGCGAGGTGGCGAACTGGTCGTCGGGTACCGGCACCCCCCAGGCGCGGGCGGCCAGGTTCAACGTGATCAGGAGGCCGCCGAACACCAACACCCCGACCCCGAGGGCGAGCACCCCCATCACGATCAGCTTGCTGACCGTCAGCACCAACCGGCCCGGGTGGTGGGTCAGCCAGGTGGTCATCGCCCCGCTGACGAAAGCGCCGCCGACGAACATCGCGCCGGCCACGTACATCGCCATCCCCAACAGTGCGGCGGCGATCAGGAAGGTGATCCGGGACGCATCGGAGTAGTCGGACTGCCAGGGCTGGTACGCCTCGGGGGTGGGTGCGGGTACCGCGCACTGTTCAGCGGTGCCGCCGTCATCGATGCAGGCCTGTTCCCACTGCTCGTGCTCGGCCTCCCACTCGGCGAGCTTGGTGCGGTAGGTCTCCTCGGCCATCGCCATCTGGGCCTCGGTCGGCGGCGCCATGTCCCGCACCGACTGGGTGGCCAGCACCCCGATGGCGAGCAGTGCCACGGCACAGATCACCCACACCACGGGGCGACACCGCAACAGCTTGGCATCGGCGGCGAGAGCCCGGAGCATCAAGCGGCTCCGCTGCGGCTGAGTTTGACGATGGTGTCCTCCAAGCTGGGCGACTGGGTGGTCATCTGGTGAATGTACAACCCCTCGCGTGCCAGCAGGGCGGTGATCCGGGCGGTTTCGGCCGGGTCGGCGCCCGGCACCGAGATCACCAACTCGGTGGTGGTGCGGCTGCGGATCCGGAAATCGTGCTCGGTCAGGATGCGTTCGGCCCGGGCCGCATCCCGCACCCCGATGGTCACCCGGTGCGAACGTTCCTGGATGATCTCGGCGACCGTGCCCTGAATCACCAGTCGGCCGTGGTCGATGATCGAGGCGGTATCGGCCCAGCCCTGTACATCGTCGATCCGGTGGCTGGACACCAGCACGCTGGTGCCGTTCGCCGCCAGGTGGGTCAGGATCGTGCGGATCTCGGCGACCCGCTGCGGATCGGCCGTCTCGGGTGGCTCGTCCAGGATCAACAGTTCGGGTGCCTTCATCAGCGCGGCGCACAGTGCCACCCGTTGGCGGGTTTCGCCGCCCAGGGTGCGGAAGGCCTCGTGTTGCACCCCGGTGAGGTCGAGCAGATCCAGGGACTCGTCGATGCGGCGTCGGGCGATGCCCAGGCCGATGGCCAACACATCCAGGTTGCGACGCACCGACACGTGCGGGTGGAAGCCGGGACGTCCGACCACCGCGCCGACCCGGGGCATCACCCGGGGCAGATGCCGGGGGACGTCCTCACCCAGCAGCGTGATGGAGCCGCGCTGCGGCCGGGTCAGGCCGACCAGAATGCGCAACACCGTGGTCTTGCCCGCCCCGTGCGGGCCCAACAGGGCGTGAATACCGCCGGTCGGCACGGTCAGGTCGAGGCCGTCCACGGCCGTGCGAGGGCCGTACCGTTTCGTCAGCCCCTCGACGACGACGGCAGGCGACGATTGCCGGCCGGGGTGGGCGGAGGTGCCGATACGCATGCCGACACGATAGGCCGCCTAACTGCTGATAAGCCAAGAGGAAGCCAAGAATGTAAAAGACGGTAACTAATCAGAGGTCCAGACCGACCCGAACCCGATCCGCGGGATCGGCGACATCCGGGGAGGACTCGTAGGGCTCGAAGCGGAGCAACTCGCGCAGATGCGGTTCGACCATCCGGCCGGCCTCGAAGACGGTCGGCGCCGCCCCGATCTCCTCCTGGATGGAGGTCACCCCGGCATCGGTGATGCCGCAGGGCACGATCCGGCCGTAATCGCTCAGATCGCAATTCACGTTCAGGGCGAAGCCGTGCATGGTGACCTGCTGGGCGACCCGGATGCCGATCGCGGCGATCTTGCGTTCCGGACGGGTGCCGTCGGCCGGCAGCCACACCCCGGAACGTCCCGGGATGCGTCCGGTCCGTAGCCCCACCTCTCGCAGCGAACGGATCAGGGCCTCCTCGACCCGCCGCACATAATCGACCACCCCCACCGCCTCGGGCAGGGTGACGATCGGATAACCGACCAACTGGCCGGGCCCGTGCCAGGTGATCTTGCCGCCCCGATCGACGTCGACCACCAACGAACCATCAGTGGGACGTTCGTGGTCCGCGGTGCGCCGCCCGGCGGTGAAGGTGGGGGGATGCTCCAACAACAGGACGGTGTCGCCGACACTGCCGGCAGCCACCTCGGCGTGCGTGGCACGCTGCAGATCCCAAGCAGCCAAGTAGTCGATGTGATCGGTGTGCCCGGGCAGCAGACCGACGTAACGGAAGATCAGGCCCATGAACAGCAAGTCTAGGTGGTCAAAACCGGCGGAGTTGGCACAACTGTGACCTTGGTCCGCTACATTCGGGGGCACTGGTTGCCGGGCGATCCCAGCAGCCAAGACTCCATCAGGAAGGAACACCCGATGACCGACCAGTCAGGCCAGGGCGGACAGGGCTACGGCAGCGACCCGAACCAGCAGTACGGCGACCAGTCCTACGGCTCCGCTCCCGACCCGAACCAGGGTTACTCGGCACCCGATGCCCAGTCCTACGGTTCGGCCCCCGAGCAGGGGTACGGCGCCCAGTCCTACGGCTCCGCCCCCGAGCAGGGGTACGGTGCGCAGTCCTATGGCTCCGCCCCCGAGCAGGGCTACTCGGCCCCCGAGCAGGGGTACGGTGCGCAGTCCTATGGCTCCGCCCCCGAGCAGGGGTACGGCGCTCAGTCCTATGGCTCCGCCCCCGAGCAGGGCTACTCGGCCCCCGACCAGGGCTACGGCGCCCAGTCCTACGGCTCGGCTCCCGATGCCGGCTACGGTGCGCAGTCCTACGGTTCGGCCCCCGAGGCGGGTTACGGTGCGCAGTCCTACGGTTCGGCCCCCGACGCCGGCGCCTACGGCACCCCGCAGTCCGGCGCCGCCTACGGTGAACCGGCCGGCCAGGGCTACGGCAACCCCTACGACTCCGGTGCCGGCTACGGTGCCGGCGCGGCGCCGTCCTACGGCCAGGTCGCCCAGGCCCAGTCCGGTCTGGTGCAGATTCCGGGCCTCGGTACCGCCAAGGTCGCCTCGATCGGTCAGCGTGCCCTGGCCCGCATCATCGACGGCGTCATCATCACCGTGGCGGTCGGCATCCTCTACGGCATCGGCATTGCGATCGCCGCCGCCGGGGCGAGCACCGGTTCGGACGCGGCCGCGGGCTTCAGCGCCGGCGCCTTCTTCCTGATCTACGGGCTGACCCTGCTCGCCACGATCGCCTACGAGGTCGTGATGATCGCGATCAAGGGCCAGACCTTCGGCAAGATGGCGATGGGCGTCAAGGTGGTCAACCAGCAGAACGGCCAGGTGCCCGGTTGGGGCGGCTCCTTCATCCGCTGGATCATTCCGATGGCCGCCAACGCGGTCTGCTACCTGGGCATCGTGGTGTACCTCTCCCCGCTGTTCGACAACTCCGGTCGTCAGCAGGGTTGGCACGACAAGGCGGCCAACACCCTGGTCATCTCGACCAAGTGAGCCCGCATGCAGTCGCAGGACCAATTCGTTGCTGATTGGCGGGCTGCATACGACCTGACACAGGCACTGGCCGGTGGTTTTCAACCCCAGCCGGTGCCTGTGCCGTTTCCGCTGGACACCGGGGAGATGGCCTTCGCCGTCCTCGGGGTGCAGGCGTTGCGGCGGGTCGGGCTCGAGCTGGCCTACGGCAGCATGTCGCAGAGCCACGCCGCGGCCGGGCACTGGGAGCCGATCGACCGCGGCACCCTGGCGCTGACCCCGCGGCGGGTGCTGATCAACACCGGGATGCGGCCGGTGTCCTTCGGCTGGCAGGGGATGCACCGCACCTGGGGCGAGTTCGACGGCACGGTGCTGGATTACGGCATGAACCCCGACGGCAGCAGCCGACGCACGAAGTTGTGCACCGGTCGCCCGGTCTGGTTCGACGTGATGTTGAACTTCATCGCCTTCAAACGACTGGTGCCCCGGGAGGTGCCGCCGCACCTGCACCGGGTGCTCGGGGTGCGCACCTTCTGACACCCACAGTCCCGACGAACGAACGGTGGCCCGGTCCGATCGGACCGGGCCACCGTTCGTTCGCGCGTGCGGATCAGAGGCCGAACTCGGCCCCGAAGTCGCCTTCCTCCAGACGTTCCTTCACCACGGCCAGGAAGCGACCGGCGTCGGCGCCGTCGACCAGACGGTGGTCGTAGGTCAGCGACAGGTACATCATGTCGCGCACCGCGATGGTTTCGCCGAGCTTGGCATCGTCCATCACCACCGCACGCTTCACCAGGGCACCGGTGCCGAGGATGCCGACCTGCGGCTGGTTCAGGATCGGGGTGTCCATCAGGGTGCCGACCGAACCGTAGTTGGTGATCGTGAAGGTGCCACCGGACAGTTCGTCGGGGGTCACCTTGTTCTCCCGGGTGCGGGCACCCAGGTCGGCGATCTTCTTCGCCAGCCCGGCCACCGACAGGTCACCGGCGTCGCGGATCACGGGCACCAACAAGCCCTTCTCGGTGTCCACCGCGATGCCGATGTGCTCGGCGTCGGGGAAAGTCACCTCCTTGGCCTCGGTGTCGATCGTGGCGTTCAGCTTCGGGAACTGTTTCAGGCCCTCGATCACCGCCTTCGTGATGAAGGACAGGTAGGTCAGCCCGACACCCTCGCGGGAGCGGAAGTCGTCCTTCACCTGCTTGCGGATCCGGGAGATCTCGGTGAGGTCCACCTCCACGGTCGCGGTCAACTGGGCCGAGATCTGCAGCGAGTCGACCATCCGGGTGGCGATGGTCTGCCGCAGCCGCGACATCTTCTCGGTGGTGCCGCGCTGGCTGCCGGCGGCTGCCGGGGTCTGCTTGGCCGCGGCCGGTGCCGCAGCGGGCTTCTCGGCGGCCTTCTTGGCCTCCTCGGCGGCGGCCAGCACATCCTGCTTGCGGATTCGGCCACCGACGCCGGTACCGCTCAGCTTGGCCAGGTCGACGCCGTGCTGGTCGGCGAGCTTGCGCACCAGCGGGGTGACATAGGACGCATCGTCGCCGGAGGCCTTCGGGGCCACCTTCGGAGCCGGGGCGGCCTTGGCCGGAGCCTCCTTCGCGGGGGACTCCTGGACGGCGCGGCGCGGTTCGGCGTCCTCGGCGGCCGGGGTCGGCACCGGCTCCTGACCACCCTCGTCGCCGTCGTCGGCCTGCTGTTCGAGCTTGTCCTCGGTCACCGGCTCGGGCTCGGGGTCGGCGGCCTGGGCCGCCTGCGGGGCGTCCTCGGCGGCTGCGGCCGGTTGGGCGCTGCCGTCACCGACCACGGCCAGCACCGCGCCCACCTCGACGGTCTCGTCCTCGGCCACCCGAATCTCCAGCACGGTGCCGGCGACGGGGGAGGGAATCTCGGTGTCCACCTTGTCGGTGGAGATCTCGACCAGCGGCTCGTCCACGTCGACCGAATCGCCGACCTGCTTCAGCCAGCGCGACACGGTGCCCTCGGTGACCGACTCACCCAGGGCGGGCAGTTCGACCTCGGTGCCCTCGGCGGGGCCGGACGACGCCGCCGGCGCGCTCTCGGCCGGGGCCTCCTCGGCGGGGGCTTCCTCGGCCGGTGCTTCGTCGGCGGGGGCCTCCTCCTGAGCCGGCTCCTCCTCGGCGGGAGCCTCCTCGGCCGGGGCCTCGTCCGCATCGCCGATCACGGCGAGAATGGCGCCGACCTCGACGGTGTCGTCCTCGGCGGCCTTGATCTCCAGGACGGTGCCGGCGACGGGGGA
>JAAYAO010000312.1 GCA_012719335.1 Propionibacterium sp.
CCGACCTGCTTGGCCAGGGCTTCGAACCGGGCTCCCAGGTCGGGGTCGAGATGGGATTGGGTCGGTGCCAACCGTCCCCAGGCACCGTTCTGTTCCAGGGCAACCCAGGCCAATGCCCGGGCGGCGGTGCCGACCGCCGGTACCCGGGCCGTTTCGTGCAGCATCGAGCACGATTCGGCAGCCGGATGCGCGTGTGTCATTCGGCCACCCTAGCCAGTCACTCGTAAAGGACGTACTCGACTTCGGGTTCCAGGGCCATCACCTGTTCGGGGGTCATCAACGGGCCGTGCTCGGCATCCTCCTCGTAGAAGAGTTTGAAGCCGGGGTGCACGGTGTCGGGCAGTTGTTCGGTGAGTCGACGCCAGGTGTCGGTTTTCGCCGCCGGGCTGCCGATGCCGTCCACCGATTTGATCCAGACCACCCCGTCGTGGGCTTCGATGTCGGTTTCGTTCTCGACGATGTCGGGGTGCAACTGGTGGTAGATGACGGCCTTCTCGGGCAGGTCGTGTTCGGCGATCAGGTCCGACACCCAGGCCCCCACCTCGTTCAGTTCCGCGGCGTCGGTGCTGCCGTACACCCGGCCGGGGATCTGCCCGTCATCGACGGCCCATTCGGGGTCCAGGGCCAACCCGACGTCGGGGTGCACCAGAAACTTCTCGTAGGCCTTCACCTCGTCGATGAACTCGGCGCGTCCGGGCTGGATGTTCAGCAGCAGCATCGCGTCGTGGTCGCGGGCCACCGACAACCATTCGGTGATGGCCGCGTCATCGAGTCGGGTGCGGTACATGCCGTCGTTACCGGGGACGGCGTGCACGGTGGTGACGATGAGTTCCATCACCGGCATGATCTCGCGGCCGGCCAGGAAGGGTTGGCCCCGTTGCTCCATCTCGACGACCCGTTCGGCCAGGTCGCCGATACCCAGCCGGCCCTGACCGGGAGCGTTCGGGGCGCCCGAGTAGCCGAAGAGTCGGTACTTCGGGAAGATTTCGCGTCCCCCACGGGGCAGTTCGACCGGCTCCGGGGTGGGTGTCGGGGTCGGGGTCGGGGTTGGGCTGGGTGTCGGGGCGGTGCTCGTGGCCGGTGCCCCGGGTTGTTCGGCCACCTGCTCGGCGCCGCATCCGATCAGCAGCGGCAGCACCACGGCGGCGAGCACCGACCAACGACGAACAACCACGACCTGCGGGCCCTTTCCGGACGGCCGGACGAGCCGGCGAGGAGACACCGCCCCACCGTAGGTCGCCGACCCCGGGCGTCCCACACCCGAAAGGGTCACTCCCCCAGTACCCGCTGCACTTCCCGCACGATCGGCACATCGGCCGGTAGCCAGTCGAGGTCGGCCAGCTCCGGCAGTTCGCGCCACTGCACCAGGTCGTGCGCCGGGCCGGGTGACACCTCGTGGTCTACCTCGGTCAGCCAGACCCGCAGCGACCAGCCGTGGGTGATCGGCCAGCCGCCGTCGCGTTCCGGGCCGGGCACCTGGTCGCCGAAGCGCACCCGGGTCAGGCCGAGTTCCTCGTCCAGTTCGCGGCGCAGCGCGGCGAGGGGTTCCTCACCGTCCTCGACCTTGCCACCGGGAAACTCCCACATGCCCGACAGGGGGCCGTGGGCGCGCCGGGTGGCGAGCACCTTGGTGGGGGCGTCCAACCGGTCCACCACCACCGCACCGACCACAACTTTCATCCGTCGGGTCATGCCCCCGCGGTTTTCGCGTGTCGTGACCAGTAGAAGCAGTACAGCCCGAAGGCGGCGAAGCCCACCGCCACCGCCAGCAGCAGGAAGACCCCGAAGGGTTGTTCCAGGATGGTGCGCAGGGCCTGGTCGGTGCCGCCGGCCTTGTCCGGGTCGAAGGTGATCGCGGCCCAGCCGAACAGGCCACCGACCACGCCGATCGCGATGCCCTTGGCGACGTAGCCGAGGGTGCCGAGCACGCGGGCGCCGGTGCCGGGGCTGGTGGACAGTTCGTCCTCGAAGCTCTGCCGGATGCCCTTGACGATCTGACCGATGCCGACCGCGAGCACCACCAGGGCCACGATGATCACCAGCACCCGCCCGAAGGGCATGCTCATCAGGTCGGAGGTGATGGACTGTTCGGTGTCGCCCCCGCCGCCATCGGAGCCGGAACTCGCCGCCAGGCGTGCGGCGCTGAAACCGAGCACCCCGTACAGAATCACCTTGGCCCCGGACGCGACACGTTTGCGGACGTGTTTGAAGCCGTCGAACTCGTGGTGGCCGAACAGGGCCTGCAGCAATTGCCAGATCACCAGGGTGCCGAACCCGATGGCGATCACGACCATCAGCACTTCGCCCCAGGGTTGCTGGGCCAGGCTGCGCAGGGCCCCACTGGAGGAGGCCTCGTCCCCGCCGGAGGAGCCACCCAACGCCAGTTGGGCGGCCACCCACGCGATCAGCAGGTGCACCACGCCGTAACAGACCAACCCGACGGTGACCAGCCAGCGGTAGGCCTTGGTCTGCTCCACCGCCCGTCCCGCACTCTTGCCGGTGGCGTGCGCCTGGTCTCGCACCTGACGCACGTCATCGCCATCAACCATGTCCGGTCCCCTTCGGTCAGAAGTTGATCATGTGGCCGGTGACGCCCTCGGCGGCTTCCTTGATGGCCTCCGACAGGGTCGGGTGGGCGTGGATGTTACGGCCGATCTCCTCGGCGGTGAGATCCCACATCTGGGCCAGGGTCAGTTCGGGCAGCAACTCGGTGACGTCCGGGCCGACCATGTGGGCGCCGAGCAGTTCGCCGTGGGTGGCGTCGGCGACGATCTTCACGAAACCGGTCGCATCGCCCAGACCCCAGGCCTTGCCGTTGGCGGTGAACGGGAACTTCGACACCTTCACGTCGTAGCCCAGCTCCTTGGCCTTCTCCTCGGTGTAGCCGAAGGCGGCGATCTGCGGCTGGCAGTAGGTGGCCCGCGGGATCATGTCGTAGTTGATCGCCATCGTTTCGGCGCCGGCGATCGTTTCGGCCGCGACCACACCCTGCGCCTCGGCGGTGTGGGCCAGCATCAACTTGGCGGTGACGTCACCGATCGCGTAGATGTGGTCGACCGAGGTGCGCATGTAATCGTCGATCGCGATGGCCCCGCGCTCGGTGAGCTCCACGCCGGTGTTCTCCAGGCCGTAGCCGTCGGTGCGCGGAGCGAACCCGATCGCCGACAGCAGCCGGTCGGCCTCGATCACCTTGCTGTCGCCACCGGCGGCCGGGCTGACGGTGACCCGCACCCCCGAGCCGGTGTCCTCGACCTGCTCGACCTTGGTGGCGGTGAGCACCTCGATGCCGAGCTTCTTGTAGGCCTTGGCGAGTTCCTTGCTGATCTCGGGGTCCTCGTTGGGCACCAGCCGGTCGAGGAACTCGACCATGGTCACCTTCGCGCCGTAGTTGGCCAGCACGTAGGCGAACTCGGTGCCGATCGCACCGGCACCGGCGATCACGATGCTGCCGGGTACCTCGTCGTCGAGGATCTGCTCCTCGTAGGTGACCACGTTCTCGCTGCGTTCCACGCCGGGCACCATCCGGGTCACCGAACCGGTGGCGATGATCACATTGTCGAAGGTGACGGTGGTTTCGTCCTTGCCGCCACTGACCTTGATGGTGTTCGCGTCGACGAACTCGCCCCAGCCGTCCAGTTCGGTGATCTTGTTCTTCTTCATCAGGAAGTGGATGCCCTTGACCATCCGCTCCGACACCGCGCGGCTGCGCGAGAAAGCCTTGCCGTAATCGAAGGACACCTCCCCCGAAATGCCGAAGGTGTCGGCCTCGGCGGTGAACAGGTGAGCCAACTCCGCATTGCGCAGCAGCGCCTTGGTCGGAATGCAGCCGACGTTGAGACACACCCCGCCCCACCACTGCTTCTCGACGATGGCCGTCGACAGGCCCAGCTGGGCGGCGCGAATCGCCGCAACGTATCCGCCCGGGCCGGCGCCCAGAACCACGACATCAAAGTGAGTGCTCATGGGCCCTACTCTATTGGCCCGGCCGGGCCGGGTGGCGATGGGTTCGCAACCGCCTTTCCGGGCACCCTCACCCGGGGGATATCACCTATATGGCATGTGACATAGGGTGGACGGGTGACTGAGACGACACCTGACCGGGTTGGCAATCTGATCCGCGATGCCCGCAAGCATCGCGGCCTCACCCAGAGCCAGTTGGCCGACAAGCTGGGTACCAGCCAATCAGCCATCCACCGCATCGAATCGGGCAACCAGAACCTGAGCTTGGAAACCATCAACCGGATCGCCGACGCCCTCGATCAGGAGATCATCACCCCCGCCCCCGGCCACGGGCCGACCCACCTGCGGATCAACGGCGGTAACCGCCTCAGCGGTTCGATCGCGGTGCGTTCGTCGAAGAATGCCGCGGTGGCGTTGCTGTGTGCGTCGCTGTTGAACCGTGGCCGGACGGTGCTCAAGGGCATCGCCCAGATCGAGGAGGTGAACCGCATCCTGGAGGTGCTGACCAGCATCGGGGTGCAGGCCACCTGGAGCCCCGACCGCAGTTCGCTCGAACTGGTGCGCCCGGCCGAGTTGGACCTGTCGGCGATGGATCAGCAGGCCGCCCGCCGCACCCGCAGCATCATCATGTTTCTCGGCCCGCTGTTGCACGAGTTCGACTCCTTCAGCCTGCCCTACGCCGGTGGGTGTGACCTGGGGGCCCGCACGATCGAACCGCACCTGCAGGTGCTGCGGCACTTCGGCCTCGAGGTGCTGGCCACCGACGG
>JAAYAO010000313.1 GCA_012719335.1 Propionibacterium sp.
AACTCAAGGAGGGCGCCGACGACCAGTACGCCGCGCAGGCCATTCCGGTGCTGCCCGGGCTGCTGCCCGAGCCGGCCCGTGCCTGGCGGGTGCACCACTACCTGTCCGCGCCACCCGAACTGGTCGCGGACGTGATCGCGAGCGAGCAACTCCTGCCCACTTGGTCGGTGGAGTCCGACACGTACCGGCTCGACGGCGACGTGGTCACCGTCGGCAAGGGTTCGAAGACGATGTCGGTGCAATTCGAGATCACCCGCGGGCATCGCGACGAGGTGCTCACCGTCGACATCACCCAGCGCCTGTTGGACACCAAGTACGCCGGCGAGGCGCTGTCCTACGACCACTTCGAGGTGCGCCCGGCCCCCGGCGGCAGCGAGGTGATCCGGGACACCGGACGGCGCGCCTTCGGCCTGCTCGGCCGGGCGATCGCCCCGTTCACCGGCCGGGTACAGACCTGGGGGCTGCTGCACTCGCGCTACCAGATCGCCTTCGCCGTCGCCGACCGCCAGGCCCGCTGACCGTCGCGGCCGCCGGGTCGATCATTCACCCGGCCCGGCCGGCCGCCGCCCGCCGGGCGACCCGGCGCAGCCGCTGCATCATGGCGGCGGACGGGGTGACCGTCCCCGAACGATAGGTGGACAGCCGGCTCCGCGAGGTGCCGACCCGGCCGGCAAACTCGGCGACCGTCAACCCGGACGCGGCAATGAGTGTGCGGATCTCCTCGGCAACCTCGGCCCGTTCGCGCTGCTCGGCCTGTCGGCGAGCACGGACGATCGCCCGTTCCAGGAGCGGGCCGACCCCGTACGGAGACTCGTAGTTGAGGTAGTCCTCCACCTGACGAGCCACCACCCCCCACGGGTCGGCGTCGATCGCCGAGGTCAGCATGACCCAGTCGCCGATCGTGCCCCGTTCGATGGCTGTCACGATCGCCTCATATGGCCAATTCTCAACCGGCGCCCGCGGATCGACGTCGACGTTGCGGAACGGCACACTCATCGTTCCTCCAAGGCCTCGATGATGCCATCGGCGAGTTGTTGGCAGGCAGCGACAACCACGGGCCAATCATGCCAACGCACTTCGAGCCCCTTGTATGCCGAGAGTTGAGCGGTGACCCGGACGTCGCGCGGGGACGGCTCGGACAGCCGCTGCGTCAAAACCGTGAGCACCGAATCCTCACCCTCGGAACGATCGGCGTAGTAGTCATCGATCCCCAACAGAACCCGTGTGGCCGCGAACTGCCCGATCCGATCCGCCAGGGCGACCGTGTCGAGATAGTCGCGAACCTGATTCCTCTGCACGATGAGGAAGGACTTGATGCGCAGCATCTCCGGCAAGGTCGGCACCCGAACCGACTGGCCATCCAGGACGTACTCCTCGACCTCCAACGGCCGTTTTCGGCGCAATTGCCGCAGCCCCGCCTCCACCCCATCGAGAGACCCGAGGAGGGTGAGCGGTGGCGTGCTGGCACGGACACTGGTGACCCACCCGGCGGAGGATTCGACAGCTTCGACGACCTCTGCATAGCGCTCAACCAGGTCGGTCAGGACATGGTCGTGATCGAAGGATTCCCGGTGCTGGGCATACAGCGCGGCGGCCGAACCGCCCACCAGAACAGCATCGGGGACGATCTGCTGAAGGCGCGCGGCCGAGGCGAGTACGACCTGCAGGGTCGGGACGTCTTTCATTGGACAACCGTATCACTTCCGATACGAAGCTGTGTCGATGACCTGACTCGGGGTCAGATCAGCACCTCGGCGCCGGCCGGCACCTCGTTGCGGGCGACGACCTTCTTGCCGAAGGGCACGCAGGTCACCGGGATCATCTTCAGGTTCGCCCAGGCCAACGGGATGCCGACGATGGTCACGGCCTGGGCGGCCGCGGTGGTGACGTGGCCGATCGCCAGCCACAGGCCGGCCACCAGGAACCACACCACGTTCATCACCCCCGAGCCGGCGCCGGCCCCGGGCTGGCGGATCACCACCCGACCGAACGGCCACAGGGCGTACCTGGCCATCCGGAAGGAGGCCAGCCCGGCCGGGATCGTGATGATGAAGATGCAGGCGATCAGGCCGAAGACGATGTAGCCGAGCCAGAGCCAGAAGCCGCCGAAGATCAGCCAGATGATGTTGAGCAGGGTTCGCATGGTGCTCTCCTTCCGCGCCGTTAACCGGCGCTACCTCCAGTCAACATCGGCAGCGGCGCGTTACCTTCCCCGGGCCCCGGGAATTCAGGGAAGACTCCGGCTTCACCCCGAGCCGGGCGGATCGGGACGCAATCGCCTAGGCTTGCTCCATCATGGCCAAGACACCCACCGACCCATCGGGCACAGAACGCGACCTGCCGGAGAAGTTCGGCAAGGAGGTCCGACTCTGGGGGATGTCCTTCGCCTGTGCTGCCCTCGGTGCCCTGGCGGTCTGGTACTTCGACAACCTGATGGCCGGCATCGGGGTGTTCCTGATCAGCCTGATCATTCTGGGCGGCCTGCTGTACAGCTACGAGAAGCGGCGCGGGGAATCCCGCCGGTGAACGACCAGCGACCGCGAGTGCGGCGTGAGGTGGTGTCCTTCGTCCGTCGTTCCACCCGGATGAACGAGTCCCAACGCAAGGCCTGGGACGCCCACCGGGACGCCTGGGTGATCGACGACCTGCCGATGGTCGAGATGCACACCTCGCTGGCCCCGGAGGCCACCATCGACCCGGCGGCGATTTTCGGACGCGCGGCGCCGCTGGCGGTCGAGATCGGGTCGGGCGCCGGGGAGAATGCGGTGGCTCTGGCGCTGGCCCGTCCGGAAGTGAACATCATCGCCTTCGAGGTCTTCCTGCCCGCGGTGGCCAGCACCCTGTCCCGGATCGCCCGGGCGGGGGTGACCAATGTGCGGATCATCCCCCGCGACGGCGCGCAGGGCCTGGCCACCCTGTTCGGCACCGGTGAGCTCGCCGAACTGTGGACCTTCTTCCCCGACCCCTGGCACAAGGGCCGGCATCACAAACGACGTCTGGTCAATCCGGGCTTCGCCGACCTGGTCGCCGACCGGCTCGCCCCGGGCGGGCTGTGGTACCTGGCCACCGACTGGGCCGACTACGCCGAGCACGTACACGAGGTGCTGGACGAACACCCCGGTTTCGCCGCCGAACACCGGCGGATGCCGCACCGGCCGGAGACCAAGTACGAGCGTCGGGGCATCGAGGCCGGACGCAGGATCCACGACCTGGCCTATCGGCGGCGGGCATGACCGGCCCCGACACCGTCCGGTGGCGGCTGGACCTGGCCTACGCCGGGGCCGACTTCTCCGGGTGGGCGACCCAGCCGGGGCTGCGCACCGTGCAGGGCACCCTGGAGCACTGGATCGGGCAGGTGCTGCGGCTGGGCGGTCCGGCGAGCCTGGTGTGCGCCGGCCGCACCGACGCCGGGGTACACGCCCGCGGCCAGGTGGCGCACCTGGATCTGCCCGCCGAGGTGGACGCCACGGTGCTGGTTCGCCGGCTCGGTCGGGTACTGCCACCGGATCTGATCGTGCGCTCGGTGACCCGCGCCCCGGACGGTTTCGATGCCCGGTTCGCCGCGACCTGGCGGCGCTACTGCTACCGGATGAGCGATACCCCGACCGACCCGTTGCACAGCCCGATGGTGGCCCGGGTACGGGGGCCGATCGATGTCGCCGCCATCGACGCCGCGGCCCCACGGCTGCTCGGGCTGCACGACTTCGCGGCCTTCTGCAAGCACCGCGAGGGTGCCAGCACGATCCGCACCCTGCAGCAGGTTCGGGCCGAACTCGTTCCCCCGCCCGCGGGGGCGGGCCCCGCCGAGGTACCCCTGGGTGGGCACATCGCGATCACGGTGCGCGCCGACGCCTTCTGTCATTCCATGGTGCGTTCACTGGTCGGGGCGCTGTGGACGGTCGGCACCGGTCGACAACCGGCGTCCTGGCTGGACGAACTGCTGGCCACCCGCACCCGACCGTCCACGATTCAGGTGATGCCGGCCAACGGGCTGACCCTGGAGGAGGTCGGTTATGCCGATGACCTCGCCGACCGGGTGCAGCAGTCGCGCCGGATGCGCACCGCGGACGAGTTGACCGCCACGGAGGACGACGATGACTGACCACTACTTCACCACCCCGTCCGACGAGGAACGCCGCCGGACGATCCGGGCCACCCTGTTCGGCACCACCTTCGAGCTGCAGACCGCCAACGCGGTGTTCTCCGGTGACGGCCTGGACCTGGCCACCGGGGTGCTGTTGCGCAGCGTCGACCCGCCCATCGGCAGCCCGCACGTGCTGGACCTGGGCTGCGGTTGGGGGCCGATCGCGATCGGCCTGGCCCATGCCTGCCCGGGAGCCACCGTCGACGCGATCGACGTCAACGACCGGGCCCTGGGCCTGACCCGGGACAACGCGGCCACCGCCGGGGTCGGCGACCGGGTGCGGGCACTGCGACCCGAGCAGGTGCCCGAGGACGTCCGCTACGACGAAATCTGGTCCAACCCCCCGATCCGGATCGGCAAGGAGGCCCTGCACGAACTGCTGCTGCACTGGCTGGGCCGGTTGCGGCCGGGCGGGCGGGCCTACCTGGTGGTCGGCCGCAACCTCGGCGCGGATTCCCTGCAACGGTGGCTGACCGAGCAGGGGCACCCCTGCGAGCGGCTCGCCTCGGCCAAGGGGTTTCGGGTGCTGGCCGCCGATGCCGCCGGGTCGGGCACCTGACAAGCTGGAACCATGAGCTTGATCGCATCGATCGAAACCGGCGGCACCAAGGTGTTCGCCGCGGTGGCGGAGCGGGAGAACCCGCACACCCTGATCGAAACCTGCCGGATCACCACCACCGACGACCCCGACCGGACGTTGGGTGCGCTGGCGGATTTCCTGGCCGAACACCACCGGTTCAGCCGGATCGAGGCGATCGGGGTGGCCTCCTTCGGCCCCCTGGAAACCGACCCGGCCTCCGCGCAGTACGGCTGGATCACCACCACCCCGAAACCCGGCTGGCGCAATACCGACCTGAACCGGGCCTTCGCACGGCTGGACGATGTGCCGGTGGCCTTCGTCACCGACGTCACCGGCTCCCTGCTCGGGGAACGGTGGAACGGGGCCGCGGTCGGCCTGGACAACCTGGCCTACGCCACCATCGGTACCGGCATCGGGGTGGGCGTGATGGTGCACGGCCGACTCGTCACCGGCCACGGCACCCCCGAACTGGGCCACTTCCTGGTGCGCCGCCACCCCGCCGACGACTACCTCGGCACCTGCCCCTTCCACGCCGACTGCGCCGAGGGCCTGGCCTCCGGCCCCGCGGTGCTGCAGCGCTGGGGCCGCACCGCCGCCCACCCCGAGGAGATCGACATCCTCGCCCATTACATCGCCCAGCTCGTGCTGGTCACCACCTTGTCGGTGGCGCCGCAGAAGATCGTGCTCGGTGGCGGGGTGATGAAGACCGAGGGGCTGTTGGCCGCGGTGCGGGAACAGGCCGCGGTGCTCACCAACGGGTACCTGGGGGTTGACCACCCGCTGCAGAACCCCGGGGCGAACTTCATCGTGGCGCCCGGTCTCGGTGATCTGGCCGGCATCCACGGCGGCCTGGAGCTGGCCCTCGGCCTGCTCTGAACACACCGGGTTGGCCTCCGGAGCCATTCGGGCCTAGGGTGAGCCCAACAGGTGCGAGATGGGGGAACCCGGTGCAAGTCCGGGACTGACCCGCAGCCGTGACGGCCAGCAATGGTCGAAGTCGGAATGCCCACGAACACCTGGCTCGATGCACACCCGTCGTGGCCAGCGGGGCGAGCCGATAGACACCTCGGTGTCCCTTGTCGGTACGTCCTGTTGGTCGTAGCCGAAAGGTTCGATCCCATGTCATTGCTCCGCAAGATGCTCGCCGCCGGGTTTGCGGCCGGCGTCGCCCTGACGGCCCCGGTGGCCGCTCCCGCGTCCCACGCCACGCCCGCCCCCGCCGGGCCGGTGGTGGTGATGCCCGCCGAGGCCCTCCCGAACTCCGCCGATGCCGCAGCGGCATACATCATCGGCCAACTGACCGACGAAACCACCGGCAGGTCGCTGGGGACGAACCCCGGCAACACCGCCGACGCCGTCGTCCTGCTCTCCGCCGCCGGCCGAGCCGACGAGGCCGCCGACCTGGTGGCCTGGCTGGAGACCCGCGAATCGGTCACCACCGAACCGGTACTGGCCGCCAAGATGGCCTACGCCCTGCACGTCGGTGGTGGCGACGCCGAGGTGATCGACGCCCTGCTCACCAAGACGATCGACGGCATGAAGGAGGACGGCTCGGTGGGGTGGGCCTCGGCCTTCACCCAGTCCTGGCCGATCATCGCGCTGTCCGCCACCGGACGTGAGGTGCCGCAGCCGATGCTGGACAGCCTGATGTCGCATCTGGGGGACGGCGGGATGTTCGGGTACCTCTCCTGGGGCAGCGACGAGTGGAACGATGACAGCGACGGCACCGCCATGGCCCTGTGGGCGTTGACCGAGGTCCGGGCCTCGCAGTGCGAACTCGATCTGACCCGGGTCGACGCGGAGCTGCCGACCATTCTGACCGCCATTCGGTCGGCTCGTACCGACGCCGGTTACTGGACCTCCTACTCCCCGGTGAACAGCACCGGGCTGATGGCCTTCGCGCAGCTGCGCGCCGGTGGGGACGCGGCAGATGCCGTGGTCTGGTTGGAAGCCCAGCAGCAGGCCGACGGTGGCCTGCCGAGCACCCTGAACGGCACCAGCTCCAACGTGATGGCCACCCTGCAGGGCGGCTTGGCGCTCGCCCCGGTCGAGACCGCACCGGTTGCCCCCTGCAATGCACCGGCCCCCTCCGAGGGTGCCCCGATCGGGGACGACCCCGTCACCGACGGTGACCCGGAGGAAGTACCGGCCGACACCTCCGGCGACATCGGCACGGGCACCGGCGGCACCACGGCACCGGACACCACCACCGATGCCACCCCGCAGGACGGCACCACCGGTACCACCGGCGCCGACACGCCCGGCACCGACACCGGCTCGGGCACCGGCGTCCCGGCAGCCGGGGGCGCCAAGCCGTCCGGCCTGCCGGCCACCGGGTCGCCGCGGTGATCCGACGACGCCTCGCGGGCGTCCTCGGTGCACTCGCGATTGCGGTCGGGGCCGCCGCGGCCACGACGACCCCGGCGGCGGCCGATGCGGCCGGGGATTGTCTGGCCGACGGCTTTGTCTGGGTGATCGTGCAGAGCCCGAACGGCACCCGGGCGGGCTGCGCGACCAGTTTCGGCAACGGTGAAGCGGCGCTGCGCAGCGCAGGTCACTCGATCAGTCACAACTCCAGTGGCCTGATCTGCCGGATCAACGGCTACCCCGCCGATTGCCCGGAATCCCCGATGCCGTACTGGGCGTATTTCCACGCCCCGGCCGGTGGCGCCTGGTCGTACTCCAACTTCGGCGCGGCCAACCGCACCCCCGGCGCCGGGACGGTCGACGGGTGGCGGTACGGCGACGGAGCGGCACCGAACACCCGGCCCCCGGCCAAGTCGGTGCCGCAGCCCACCACGCAGGCGCCCAAGCCGACCACGCAAGCCCCGAAACCGCCCAAGCCGACCACCCAGGCCCCGAAACCACCCGGGCCGACCACCCAGGCCCCGAAACCACCGGCCACCCGGGCTGCCGAACCGACCACCCGGGCACCGGCCGAGGCCACCCGCGCCCCGAGGTCGGAGCCGAAGGCCCCGGCCCGCACCGGTGGGCCACGGCCGACCTCCCGGGCACCCCGCGGGGCATCCGAACCGGCCCGCACCGGTACCCCCACGGGCACTCCGCGGGCCTCGACGGGCAGTTCCGCGCAGGCCTCGCCCACCCCCGGCAGCACGACACCCCCGGCGTCCCCGTCCCCCGGCGCCGTCTCCCCCGATCCCTCCGGCGCTCCGAGCAGCGCACCCGGCGGTGAGCCGATGGCGACCATCGCCGAGCAGGACTCACCCAACGGGTTGCTGGTCACCGCCGGGGTCGTCGGGTTGGCCACCGCGGGCACCACCGGGGTACTGCTGCTGCGACGACGTGGCGGGGCGGGGTGAGCAGACAACGCCGCATCCACCCCTGGGCGTGGTGGGGCTGGGCGCTGTTGGTGGCAGCAGCGACCAGCCTCACCACCAACCCCTTGTTGCTGATCCTGCTCGCCACCGCGGTCACGATGGTGGCGGTGGTGCGCCGCGGTGACTCGATCTGGGCCCGCGGACTGTGGGCCTATTACGTGTTCGCCGGCGTGATCATCGCCTTCCGGCTGTTCATCCACATCATCTTCGGCAACACCTCATCCACCGCCACGGTGTTGTTCACGCTGCCGAGGGTCGAACTGCCCGAGTGGATGGTCGGGATCACCCTCGGCGGCCCGGTCGGCGCCGAGCAACTCCTCGCGGCGACCTATTCGGCCATGCAACTGGCGGTGCTGATCATCTGTGTCGGGGCGGCGAATGCCCTGGCCAACCCGCGTCGGGCGTTGCGTTCGGTGCCCAGTGCGCTGTACGAAGTGTCGGTGGTGATCGTGGTGGGTATGACGATGGCGCCGCAACTGGTGCTCAGTGCGGTGCGGGTGCGCCGGGCCCGCCGGTTGCGGGGCCGGACGACCACCGCCTCGGTGATCCTGCCGGTTCTGAAGGACGCGATCGAGCGTTCCCTGGGCTTGGCGGCGGGGATGGAGTCGCGCGGTTTCGGTTCGACCCGCCGGGCCACCGGACGCCGCTGGTCGACGGTGCTGATGGTGCTCGGGTCGGCCGCGTTGATTCTGGGTGGTTATCTGCTGTTGGCCAGCGGCGACGTGTTCGCGACCCACACCCGGCTGCACCCGGCCGCCCCCTGGACGATCCTGGCCGGGGTCGGCTGTGTGGTGGCCGGGCTGTGGGCCAGCGGCCGGCAACTGCGCGTCACCCGCTACCGCCCCGACCCGTGGCGACTGCCCGAATGGGCGGTGTTGGCCTGCGGGCTGGCGGCGTTGCTCATGATGATCGTCCAGTTGCGCACCGACCCGGGGCTGCTGCGGCCGGTCACCAGCCCGCTGGGCTGGCCCCCGCTCCCGGTCTTGGTGTTGCCCGGTGTCCTGGCCGCGGCGGCGCCGATGGTGATCGATCCGCGCGGCCGGATGCCCCGTCCGGTGGTGGTGGCCCGATGATCACCTTCGATCAGGTCACCGTGCGCTACGGCGACCGTCCGGTGCTGGACGAGGTGTCGCTGACCATTCCCGAGGGTGACCTGTGCCTGGTGGTGGGTCGCACCGGGGTGGGCAAGTCGACCCTGCTCGGCGCGGTCAACGGGCTGGTACCGCATTTCACCGGCGGCACCCTGGCCGGCCGGGTACTGGTCAACGGCCGCGACACCCGCACCCACCGGCCCCGGGATCTGGCCGATGTGGTCGGCATGGTCACCCAGGATCCGGTGCGTTCCTTCGTCACCGACAACGTCGAGGAGGAGATCGCCTTCGGAATGGAACAACTCGGCATCGAGCCGCGGGCGATGCGCAAACGTGTCGAGGAGACCCTCGACCTGATGGGCATCGCCGACCTGCGCGATCGCACCCTCACCGACCTGTCCGGTGGGCAACAGCAACGCGTCGCGATCGCGGCGGTGCTGGCCGCCCAACCACGCATCCTGGTGCTGGACGAACCCACCTCCGCGCTCGACCCGACCGCCGCCCAGGACGTCCTGTCCGCGCTGACCACCCTGGTGCACGAGGTCGGGATGACGGTGTTGCTGGCCGAACACCGACTGGAGCGGGTGATGCACGCCGCCGACTCGGTGCTGTGGCTGCCCGGGGACGGTTCGGCCGAGGTCGGCCCCGCCGCCGAGGTGTTGGCCCGCGCCGATGTGCACCCACCGCTGGCCGACCTGGCCGTCACCCTCGGCTGGCCGACCGTGCCGTTGTCGGTGCGCGAGGCCCGGCGCCGGGTGGCCGCCGAGGGCATCACGCTCAGCCCACCCGGCCCCCTGCCCCGGCCGAACGGGCACACCGAACGGCTCCGCGCCGAGCGGGTCACCGTGCGCTACGGCAACCTCACCGCGGTGCACGAGGCCGACCTGTCGATCACCGACGGCGAGATCGTCGCCCTGATGGGCCGCAACGGGGCCGGCAAGTCGTCGCTGCTGTGGGCCCTGCAGGGCAGCCTGCGCAGCACCGGCACGATCACCGTGGCCGGGGTCGACCCGCGCACCCTGAAACCGCACACCGTCCGTCACCATGTCGCGCTGGTGCCCCAGAACGCCGGTGATCTGCTGTACCTGAGCACCGTCGGCGACGAATGCCGCACCGCCGACACCGAGTCGGGGGCGGCCCCCGGCACCGCCCGGTCGATTCTGAACCGGCTGGCCATCGACCTGCCCGAGGAGCAACACCCCGGTGACCTGTCCGAGGGCCAGAAACTGGCCCTGGTGCTGGCGATCCAGTTGACCCCCGACCCCCCGGTGCTGTTGTTGGACGAACCGACCCGGGGTTTGGACTACCCCACCAAGGCCCGGCTCAGTGCCCTGTTGGCCGAACTGGCCGCGGCCGGCCGCTGCGTGGTGGTCAGCACCCACGATGTGGAGTTCGCCGCGCACGTGTCCTCCCGGATGGTGCTGATCGCCGATGGTGAGATCATCGCCGACGGCCCGACCCGGGAACTGGCCTGCGCCTCCCCCGTCTATGCCCCGCAGATCGCCAAGGTGTTCACCCCGCACGAGGTGTTGACCTGTGACGAACTGCCGACCAGGTTGCAGCGATGAGGCACCCGGCAGGTCCGGTGTCCGACGACGCCCCGCGCACCCTCACGCCGAACTCGGCGGTGATGGTCGCGATCAGCATGGTGGCGGCCCTGGGCGCCTTCGCCTGGCCCCTGGTGGTGCCGCCGGGGGCGGACGTGCAACAGCAGACCCTGGCCCCGTTCGTCCTGGCGGCGATCCTGCCGCTGATTCTGGCGGTCACGGTGTCGGAGGTCGTGAACCGCACGATGGACGTCAAGGCCCTGGCCCTGCTCGGGGTGCTGACCGCGGTCGGTGCGGTGGTGCGGGCCCTGGGCGCCGGCACCGCCGGAATCCAGGGCATGTTCTTCGTGCTGGTGATCGCCGGACGAGTCTTCGGGCCGGGTTTCGGCCTGGTGCTCGGCTCGACCACGCTGTTGACCTCGGCCCTGCTGACCGCCGGGGTGGGTGCCTGGTTGCCGTACCAGATGCTGGCCTCCGGGCTGTTCGCCGCGGGGGCGGGGATGCTGCCACGACTGCGCGGGTGGGCCGAGATCGCGATGCTGGCGGTGTTCGGCTTCGTCGGCTCGTTCGCTTTCGGCTGGCTGATGGATTTCGCCTTCTGGCCGTTGGCCGCCGGCCAGGGCGGTGAGTTGTCCTTCGACCCGGACGCCTCGATCCGGCACAACCTGCACACCTTCGCCCTGTTCAACCTGGCCACCTCGATGAGTTTCAACCTGGGCCGGGCGATCACCACCACGGTGCTGGTGGTGCTGGTGGGTCGTCCCTTGTTGGTGATTCTGCGTCGCGCCGCCCGCAAGGCCTGGTTCGTCGAACCGCCCGCCCCCTGACCGGCCCGGAGCACCGGTATCGCGGCCTTGTATGGTGGCAACGGTTCGACAACCACACAACACGAGGGAGATTTTCATGGCTTACGAGCTTCCTGATCTTGATTACGACTACGGCGCACTCGCCCCCGCCATTGCCCCCGAAATCATGGAACTGCACCATGGCAAGCACCACGCCGCCTACGTGACCGGCGTGAACAACGCCATCGAGCAGTTGGAGGAGGCCCGGGCCAAGGGTGATTTCGCCAACCTCAACAAGCTGGAGAAGGACGTCGCCTTCCACTTGGGTGGTCACATGAACCACTCGGTGTTCTGGAAGAACATGTCCCCCGACGGTGGCGGCGAGCCGACCGGTGATGTCGCGTCGATGATCGACGAGTCCTTCGGTGGCTTCGAGGCCTTCAAGAAGCAGTTCAGCGCCAACGCCAACGCCGTGCAGGGCTCCGGCTGGTCGGTGCTGGCCTGGGATGCCTTCGGTCAGCGTCCGGTGATCTTCCAGCAGTTCGATCACCAGGGCAACCTGCCGGCCGGCCAGGTGCCGCTGCTGCTGCTCGACATGTGGGAGCACGCCTTCTACCTGCAGTACAAGAACGTCAAGGGCGACTTCGTCAACGCCTGGTGGGATCTGGTCAACTGGAACGACGTGACCGACCGCCTGGCGCGCGCCAAGGCCGCCTCGGGTCTGATCTGATCGACCGAGCACGTTCGTGGGCCGGCTCCTTCGGGGGCCGGCCCACGGTCAATTCCCGGCCCGGATCATTTCTCCGGCTGGAACTGCAGCGCCTCGAAGGCCTCCGGTGACAGCGCCCGGCGCAACCGGTCGGCACTCAACGGCAGGTAGGGCACCTCCCGGGCCAGATGGTGATGCAGGGTGAGCATCCGGTCGATGCTGTGCTGCCAGGGGTATTGCTCGGCGCGGGCCCGCGCGGCCGACCGCAGCGCACCCCGGGGGCGGCTCGCGGCCTGCTGCACCGCATCGGCCAGCGACTCCGGGTCGGGGTCGCCCCAGGCGCCGCAGTCGGCGGTGACGAGTTCGAAGGCGCCACCCCGGTTCGAGGTGATCACCGGGGTTCCGGCGGCGAGGGCTTCCAGGACGGCCAGGCCGAAGGTTTCGGCCGGGCACACCGACAGGGCGAAATCGGCCTCGGCCAGCCGCCGGGCCACCTCGGCGCGCGAATCCACGTACCCGTGGAAGACCACCGGGGCGTCCCCGGCCAGCTCCCTCAGTTCCTGCTCGTCGGGGCCGACCCCGTACAGGTCGAGACGTACCGGCACCCCCCGGCGATGCAACTCGACCGCGGTGGAGACCCCCAGATGCGGGCTCTTCTCCCGCGAGAGCCGCCCGACATAGGCGAGCTTGATGATGCCGTCGTCGACCGGGGCCCCCTTCTCGGGGTGGAAGGTCTCCAGATCGACCCCCAGCGGCACGTGCACCAGGTTGGCGCCGAGGTTGTGGTACTCGTCGGCGGCATAGTCGCTGGTCACCACGATCGCATCGAATTCCTTGACCAGCCGGCGGTACAGCAACTGCACCGCCCGGTTCACCCGGAAGCGTTCCCGCAACCACATCGAGGCCATCGCGTCCAGCCGTTCGTGACTGAACAGCGCCGACCCGATACCGCGGCGGCGGGCCCAGCG
>JAAYAO010000314.1 GCA_012719335.1 Propionibacterium sp.
AAGATCATCGAGCGCAACACCACCATCCCGACCAAGCGGTCGGAGGTGTTCACCACCGCCGAGGACAACCAGCCGTCGGTGATGATTCAGGTCTACCAGGGTGAGCGCGACTTCGCCCGCGACAACAAGTCGCTGGGCAACTTCGAACTCACCGGCCTGATGCCCGCCCCGCGCGGGGTGCCGCAGGTCGAGGTGTCCTTCGACATCGACGCCAACGGCATCGTGCACGTGCACGCCAAGGACCTGGCCACCGGCAAGGAACAGTCGATGACCGTGACCGGCGGATCGGCCCTGGGCAAGGATGAGATCGACAAGATGGTCAAGGAAGCCGAGGCGCACGCCGAGGAGGACCGTCAGCGTCGTGAGCGGGTGGAGATGCGCAACGAGGCCGACTCGTTGGTGTTCCGCACCGAGAAGCTGCTCGCCGACAACGCCGAAACCCTGACCGACGACATCAAGGCCCCGGTCGAGGAAGCCCTGAAGGAGCTGAAGGAAGCTCTCGAGGGTGAGGACGACGACCGGATCAAGGCCGGCGTGGAGAAGCTGAACTCCACCTCGGCTGCGATGGGCCAGGCGATGTACGCCGCGGCCGCCGCGCAGCAGCAGCCCGACGCCGAGGGTGGCGCCCCCGAGGGGGAGACCACCGACGCGTCCGGTGACGATGACGTGGTCGACGCCGAAATCATCGATGACAACGAGGATGAGAACAAGTGACCGATCCCCAGGGAGCACCCCAGGAGCCGCAGGGCCCGACCGTCCACGACCGGCGACGAATCGACCCCGACACCTTCGAGGCGCGTACCACTGAAGGGGCCTCTCCCGCGGCCGATGCCGCGGGGGAGGGGGTCACCCCCGAGCCGGCCGCCACGGAGGGCGGTTCGGAGCGCGAGGCCGAACTGGCCAAGGAACTCTCCGAGCGCACCTTGGACCTGCAGCGCCTGCAGGCCGAGTACGTCAACTACAAGCGGCGCGTCGATCGTGACCGTGACGTGGCCCGTCAGAACGGTGTCGAGTCGGTGCTGATGGACATCCTGCCGATCCTGGACGATCTGCAGGCGGCCCGCGAGCACGAGGAACTCACCGGCGGCTTCAAGGCGGTGGCCGACGAGATCGAGCAGACCGCCGCGAAGTACGGCCTGGCGGCCTACGGGGCCAAGGGTGATCCCTTCGACCCGACGATTCACGAGGCGCTGTTCCACTCCTATGTGGACGGTCTGGAGGGCCCGACCTGTGTCGACGTCCTGCAGGTCGGCTACATGTGGAAGGAACGCCGGTTGCGCACCGCCAAGGTTGCGGTCGGGGAACCCCCGGCCGGGGGCTCGTCGTCCGAGGCCGCGGCCGAGTGATGAACCCTTCCGGATGCCCGGTCGTCGATGAGCCGACCGGGCATCCGCACCACCCTGAGATGATCGAAGCCACAACAGCAGCAGCACTACGAAAGGAGGCGCCGTGAGCACCAAGGACTGGCTGGAGAAGGACTATTACAAGGTCCTCGGCGTCTCCAAGGACGCCAGCGCCGACGAGATCAAGAAGGCCTTCCGCAAACTGGCCCGGGAGAACCACCCCGACCAGAACCCCAACAACAAGGCCGCCGCCGAGAAGTTCAAGGAGGTCTCGGAGGCGAACACGATCCTGTCCGACCCGGCCAAGCGCAAGGAGTACGACGACGCGCGCAAGCTGTTCGGGGGCGGCGGGCTCGGCGGGCTGCGCTTCGGCCGACCCGGTGGCGGCGGTGGTGGCGGCTCCCACGTGGACGACCTGTTCCGCAACGCCACGCACTCCTCGGGCGACTTCTCCGACATCTTCGGCGGCCTGTTCAACCAGAACCAGCGCCGCAGCACCGGCCCCGGCCGGGGCCCCCGACGGGGCTCCGACATCGAGGGATCGGTCACCATCGACTTCGAGGGGGCCGTCGACGGCATCACCGTGCCGATGCAGATGGTCTCCGACGCGGCCTGTTCGCTGTGCCGCGGCACCGGCGCCAAGGCCGGCACCGTCCCGACCGTGTGCCCGACCTGTCAGGGCTCCGGCATGCAGACCGCCACCTCCGGTGGGGTCTTCCAGGTCACCGAACCCTGCCGCGACTGCCGTGGCCGCGGGTTGGTCGTCAACGACCCCTGCCCGCAGTGCCAGGGCTCGGGACGCGGCCAGTCGACCAGGACGATGCAGGTGCGGATTCCGGCCGGGGTTTCGGACGGGGCGAAGATCCGGCTCAAGGGCAAGGGCGGCGCCGGCGAGAACGGCGGCGTGGCCGGCGACCTGTACGTCACCGTGCACGTGCGTCCGCACCGG
>JAAYAO010000315.1 GCA_012719335.1 Propionibacterium sp.
CCACCGCGATGGCCGGGTCCACCGAGACCGGCCAGTTCCACTGAACGGAGTTTGCATCATGACCAGCCCCTACCTGTCGACGAGCACCACCGCCCGGGCCCCGGGCCGGGAGCGGGTGATCATCCGGGCCGACCGCACCGTCCCGGGTCAGGACCGGATTCTCACCCCCGAAGCACTCGATTTCATCGTCGCCCTGAATGACCTGGCCGCCCGCCGTCGCGACGCCCTACTGGCCGACCGGGCCGAACGCCGCGCCGCGATCGGCCGCGGGGACGACCCGACCTTCCTGCCCGAAACCCGCCACATCCGGGCCGACCCGACCTGGCAGTGCGCTCCCCCGGCCCCCGGCCTGGTCGACCGGCGCGTCGAGATCACCGGGCCGACCGAACGCAAGATGACGATCAACGCACTGAACTCCGGTGCCGCCACCTGGCTGGCCGACCTGGAGGACGCCAACCAGCCGGCCTGGCGCAACGTGATCGAGGGCCAACTGAACCTGTACGACGCGATCCGCGGCCGGATCTCGTTCACCTCCCCCGAGGGCAAGGAGTACCGGGTCACCGCCGAGCACACCCCGACCATCATCGTCCGGCCCCGGGGGTGGCATTACGACGAGAAGCACCTGTGGGTGGGCCCCACCCCGATGGTGGCCGCGGTGGTCGACTTCGGGCTGTACTTCTTTCACAACGCCCGCGCCCTGCTGCAACGCGGCCGCGGCCCATACTTCTACCTGCCGAAGATCGAGAGCCACCTCGAGGCCCGGCTGTGGAACGACCTGTTCGTGCTGGCCCAGGAGCTGCTCGGCATCCGGCGCGGCACCATCCGGGCCACCGTGCTGATCGAAACGATCACCGCCGCCTTCGAGATGGAGGAGATTCTGTACGAGCTGCGCGAGCACTCCGCCGGGCTGAACGCCGGCCGGTGGGACTACTTGTTCAGCATCATCAAGAACTACCGCGACCGCGGCCCCGACTTCGTGCTGCCCGACCGGGCCCAGGTGACGATGACCGCCCCCTTCATGCGCTCCTACACCGAGCAACTGGTGCGGGCCTGCCACCGCCGCGGGGTGCACGCGATGGGCGGGATGGCCGCGTTCATTCCGAACCGTCGCAAGCCCGAGGTCACCGAGAACGCGCTGGCCCGGGTGCGGGCCGACAAGACCCGGGAGGCCGGCGACGGTTTCGACGGTTCCTGGGTGGCCCACCCCGATCTGGTACCGATCTGCCGGGAGGTGTTCGACGAGCACCTGGGTGATCGGCCGAACCAGCTCGGACGGCAGCGCGAGGATGTCGAACCCGACGACCGATCGCTGCTGCGGTTGGGCATCGAGGACGCCACGATCACCGATGCCGGGGTGCGCACCAACATCGACGTCGGCATCCGCTACATCGAAGCCTGGCTGCGCGGCAACGGGGCGGTCGCGATCCACGACCTGATGGAGGACGCCGCCACCGCGGAGATCTCCCGCTCGCAGATCTGGCAGTGGCGCAACGCCGGCGTGACCACCGCCGAGGGCAATCGGGTCGACACCGCCTGGTTGCAGCAGATCTTCGACGAGGTTGTCGCCGGTCTGGAACGTTTCGACGGTGACCGTTACGACGACGCCCGGGAGCTGTTCGGGCAGGTCGCCCTGGCCGACGAGTACCCGGACTTCCTGACCCTGCCGGCCTACCAGCGGTATGTGTCCTGAGTTGGGTTCCGGTGGCTAGGCTGACTCGCGTGAGTCTTGAGCTGAACCACCGTGACCCCGACGTCCGCCCCGTCGACGACCTGTTCCGTGCCGCGAACGGCGGCTGGCTGACGAACACCCCGATTCCGGACGACAAGCCCGGGGTCGGGGTGTTCTCCGATCTGCGGGACGCCGCCGAGGACGCGGTGCGCGACATCATCACCGGGCTGGCCGGGGCACCCGGCACCGACGAGGCCCGAATCGCCGACCTCTTCGCCTCCTACCTGGACGAGGAGCGGTTGGATGCACTCGGCGCCGCCCCGCTCACCGACGACCTGACCGCGATCGACGCGATCGGCGACATCGATGCGCTGATCGATCACCTGGCCGGCCTGCCCCGGCGCGGGCTGCCGTCGCTGGTCGGGCTGGACGTGGACGCCGACCCGGGCGAACCGTCCCGGTACTGCCTGCTGGTCGGGCAGAGCGGGTTGGGCCTGCCGGACGAGGAGTACTACCGCAGCGACGAACACGCCGGCCTGCGCGAGGAGTACCGGGCGCACATCGCCCGCAGCCTGACCCTGGCCGGGGTCACCGACGCCGAGGCCCGGGCGGAGGCGGTTTTCGACCTGGAAACCCGGATCGCGGCCCATCACTGGGACAAGGTGCGCACCCGCGACCTGCGGCAGATGTACAACCCGATGACCGTGGCCGAACTGGACGCGTCCGCCCCCGGCCTGCAGTGGCCGCGGTTGCTGGCCGGCCTGGGTGACCCACAGAACTTCGGCGCGATCGTGAACGCCCAGCCGTCCTTCTTCACCGAGGTGGCCGCCCTGCTGGTGCCCGAGGAACTCGAGGCCTGGCAGTCGTGGTTGCGCTGGCATCTGGTGCGGGCCCGCAGCCCGTACCTGTCGAAGGCCTTCGTGGACGAGAACTTCGCCTTCTACGGCACCACTCTGTCGGGCACCCCCGCCCTGCGGGAGCGGTGGCGCCGCGGGGTGAGCGTGGTGGAGGGGGCCGTCGGTGAGGCGGTCGGCAAGATCTACGTGCAGCGGCACTTTCCGCCGCAGGCCAAGGCGCAGATGCTGGAGCTGGTCGACAACCTGTTGGAGGCCTACCGTCGCTCGATCAGCACCCTGGAGTGGATGACCGAGCAGACCCGGGCCGAGGCGCTGACCAAGCTCGAGTCGTTCACCCCGAAGATCGGTTACCCCGACGAGTGGATCGACTATTCGACCCTGGAGATCCGTGCCGACGACCTGGTCGGCAACATCGAACGGGCCGCGGCCTTCGAGTTCGACCGGCAGGCGAAGCGGATCGACAACCCGATCGAGGCGCACGAGTGGTTCATGACCCCGCAGACGGTGAACGCCTACTACCACCCGTTGCGCAACGAGATCGCGTTCCCGGCCGCGATCTGCCAGCCGCCGTTCTTCGACCCCGACGCCGACGAGGCGCTGAACTACGGGGCGATCGGTGCGGTGATCGGCCACGAGATGGGACACGGGTTCGACGATCAGGGGTCGCGGTCCGACGCAGAGGGGGTCCAGCGCGACTGGTGGACGGCTGCCGATCGCGCGGCGTTCGACGCGCGCACGGCGCAGCTGGCCGATCAGTACAGCCAGTACGAAGCGGCGCCCGGCGTGTTCGTCGACGGCCGGTTCACGCTCGGCGAGAACATCGGCGACCTCGGCGGTCTCGAGGTGGCCTATCGCGCGTATCAGATCTCGCTCGACGGTCAGCCGGCCCCCGTC
>JAAYAO010000316.1 GCA_012719335.1 Propionibacterium sp.
GCCTGTCGGTTCACCCGGCGGCTCGATAGCCTGAGCACAGCGTCTTCTCCAGGAGGGTTCCGGCGATGAGTTTTCTGAACAAGCTGCGCGGCGAAATTGTCGACATCATTGAATGGATCGATGATTCCCGTTCGACGTTGGCATGGCGATTCCCCCGCTACCAGAACGAGATCAAGAACGGGGCCCAGCTGATCGTCCGCGAGGGCCAGGAAGCGGTCTTCGTCAGCAGCGGCCAACTCGCCGACCACTTCGGCCCCGGCCGCTACGAGCTGACCACCGGCAACCTGCCGATCCTGGGAACCTTGCAGGGCTGGAAGCACGGCTTCAACAGCCCCTTCCGCTCCGAGGTCTACTTCATCAACAAGCGTCCGATCACCGATCTGCGCTGGGGTACCGCCAACCCGGTGACGGTGCGCGACCCCGACTTCAAGATGGTGCAGGTACGGGCCAACGGCCTGTGCGTGGTGCGGGTCGCCGATTCGCCCACCTTCCTGCGTCAGGTGGTGGCCACCGACTCGGTCGTCGACATCGACGAGATCTCCGAACTGTTGCGCCGGGTGATCACCCTGGCCTTCTCCGACATGGTGATGGAGACCGGCCTGGGCGTGATCGACCTGCAGGGCCGGCAGGTGGAGTTGTCGGCCAAGCTGCGCGACTTCGTCGCCGAGCGGGTGGACGACGAGTACGGCCTGGCCATCGACGACATCACCCTGAACATCTCGCTGCCCGAGGAGATCACCCAGGCGATGACCCGCGGCGTGGCCCGCGGTGTCGAAGAGGGATCCTGGGCGCACAACATCGGTGACATGGGCCGCTACCAGCAGGCCAAGGCCGCCGATGCGATGACCACCGCGGCCGGCAACCCGTCCGGTGGCGGGATGGGCGACATGATGGGTGCCGGGATGGGCATGGCGATGGGCGCCCAGATGGCCCAGCAGATGGGCGGCGCCTTCGGCCAGCAGCAACAGCAGCCCCAGCAACAGCAGTACCCGCAGCAGGGTGGTGCCCCGCCGCCGCTGCCGCCCCAGGTCACCTACCACGTCGAGATCGATGGTCAGGCCGCCGGCCCGTTCACCGTGGCCCAGTTGCAGGCCGAGATCACCGCCGGACGGGTCACCGCGACCTCGCTGGTGTGGTCGGCCGGAATGGCCAACTGGACCGCCGCCGGACAGGTGCCCGACCTGGCCCCGATGTTGCAGGCTCCGCCGCCGCTGCCCAAGCCGGTGCCGGACAACCCGCCGATGCCACCCACGGCCGGCTGAGATGAACAATCCACCAGCCCCTCCGCCCCTCCCCGGGCGTGGGGGAGGCTTGCCACACCCGCACGCCCCGGCGCAGGGTGGGCCCCCTCCACCACCACCGGGTCGCTACGGGCCGCCGCCGCAGGGCGGGACACCGTACCCGCCGCCGCAGCAGTATCCCGGGGGGCCGCCCCCGATGCAGCCGCAACACCAAGGTCCGCCGTCCGGGCCGGGCCGGCAACAGCCCTACGCCGAACCCCCGCAGCCATCTCCCTACGGAGCCGCGCCCTACGGGGCGGAGGGCCGGATGCCGGCACCCCCGGCGATGCCGGAGGAACCGCGGCTGCCCGACCCCGGCGAGATGCCCGACCCGGGGGTACTGCACGCGACCGAACAGACCCGCACCTATCCCTGCCCGTCCTGCGGCGGGATGCTCGCCTTCGACCCCAGCAACGATCAACTGCAATGTCAGCACTGCGGCACCGAAGCGCCGATGACCGCCTCCCGGGAACTCGGCAGGGTGGCCAAACGCGATCTGGGCCGGGCGATGCACGCCCTGCAGATCAGGCTGGCCCAAACCCGGACCGAACCCACCGCCGACAAGGAGATCGTCTGCCAGAGCTGTGGCGGGCACACCCAGTTCACCGGTTCGGTCACCGCGATGCGCTGCCCCTACTGCAACACCCCGATCCAGCGCGACGACGTGAAGGACTCGCCGGCCCGGCTGCCGCTGGACGGCATCCTGCCGCTGCGCGTGGGGGAGAAGCAGGGCCGGGAGCTGATCGAGAACTGGATCAACTCCCGTCGGTTGGCCCCGAACGAGTTCAAGAAGTACCGCACCCTCGGCTCCTTCAGCAGCATCTACCTGCCGTACTTCACCTACGACGCGGACACCACCACCCACTACCGCGGGCAACGCGGTGAGCACTACTACGTGACCGTCGGTTCGGGCGACAACCGGCGACGGGAACGTCGGACCCGGTGGTACCCGGCCAGCGGCACGGTGTACAACACCTTCGTCGACGAGGAGGGGGTGGCCAGCACCGACGGCCTGGACAACGACAAGGTGCACGCCCTGGAGCCGTGGCCGATGGACGAGTTGGTGCAGTTCAGCCCCGAGTTCGTCGCCGGCCACCTGTCGCGCACCTACGACCGGGACGCCGCCCAGGTGCACGCCGAGATCGTCGAACCGCGGATGCGGAGCAGCATCAGGAGCACCTGTGAGCGCGACATCGGCGGTGACGAGCAGCGGGTGACCTCGATGGACGTGCGGTACAACATGCTCACCTACGCCCACGTGATGTTGCCGGTGTGGCTGCTGACCGTGACCTACAAGGAGAAGCCCTACCAGGTCTTCATCAACGGGGTCACCGGCGAGGTCCAGGGCTACCGCCCGTGGAGCAAGATCAAGATCGCCCTGTTGGTGATCCTCGGCCTGATCGTGCTCGGTGTCGTGGCTTACCTGTACTTCCGCTACAGCTGATCGCGGGTTCGTTCGCAACCGCACGGGGTTTCGACTCGGCCACTGCGTGGCCGGCTCAACCAGCGTGTGTGCTGGGTGTTGACTCGGCCGGTCTGTGGTGACGTCGGTCGAGAGCCCGGATGTGGTGGTGGTTGCAGCGACTGTGTGGAGACGTCGGTTGAGCCGGGCCCGTGCGGGCTCGAGTCGAAACCAGTCTCCTGGGGGGTTGGTGACTGAAGTCGCGAGGA
>JAAYAO010000317.1 GCA_012719335.1 Propionibacterium sp.
CCCAGAATGCCCAACAGCAATACGCCCTGGGCGGCCACGAAATAGCCGCCGTAGATTCCGGCGACGAAGACCAGCAGATAAAGAATGGGTGGTTGGGAGTCGGCCACCGATTCGATGCCGTCGGCGCTCTTGCGTTCCCGGACGAGCCGCTGCAGGCGGGGCTGGGTGATCACGAAGATCAGCGAGACGACGATGAAGAAGGGGGCGGCCACCCCGAACACCGATTCGGGCAGCCGGGTGAGCAGGGCGGCCCCGATCACCCCGCCGAGCACCGAGGCGGGCAGCAGCTTCACCAAGGTGGATCGGGTGTGCCCGAGCTCGGCGCGATACGCCCAGGCGCCGGTGATGTTGCCGGCGATCAGCCCCATCGCATTCGACATGGTGGCGGTCACCGGGGGGACGCCGAGGCTGACCAGCACCGGAAAGGTGACCAGGGTGCCGGAGCCGACGATGGTGTTGATCATGCCCGCCCACAGACCGGCGAAGCAGATCAGGACTACTTCCCAGACCTCAAAGGGCACGGGGCATCACAACGCCAGTTGCTGCTGCACCACGCCGGCCAGGTCGTCGGCCAGTTGCTGGGCCTGGTCCTGGGTGGGGGCCTCGACCATCACCCGTACCAGCGGTTCGGTACCCGAGGGCCGCAACAGCACCCGGCCCCGATCACCGAGGGTCTCCTCGACGCGACCGATCGCCTCGGCGAGCACCGGGTCGGTGCCGGCCCGGGCCTTGTCGACCCCGGCGACGTTGACCAGCACCTGGGGCAGGCGGGTCATCACGGTGGCCAACTCGGCCAGGGGCTTGCCGGTGCGGGCCATCCGCTGCATCAGTTGCAGGCCGGTCAGGGCACCGTCGCCGGTGGTGGCGTATTCGCCGAACACCACGTGGCCGGATTGTTCACCGCCCAGGGTGTAGCCGTGTTCGTTCATCGCCTCGAGGACGTAGCGGTCGCCGACCTTGGTCTGCAGCACGTTGATGCCGCGCTCGCGCATCGCCAGCAGTAGGCCCAGGTTGCTCATCACCGTGACCACCAGGGTGGAGTTGGCCAACCGTCCCTCGTCGTGCAGGCCCGCGCCCAGGATCGCCAGGATGTGGTCGCCGTCCACTTCCCTGCCCTCGGCGTCCACCGCCAGGCAGCGGTCGGCGTCGCCGTCCAGCGCGATGCCCAGGTCGGCGCCGTGGTCGACCACGGCGCGCTGCAGGTCGCCCAGGTGGGTCGAACCACAGTTGTCGTTGATGTTCAGGCCATCGGGGTCGCTGTGAATCGAGATCACCGTGGCGCCCAGGGTTTCCATCGCCTCGGTGGCGGTGGCCGAGGCGGCGCCGTTCGCGGCGTCCACCACAACCGTGAGGCCGGTGAGCAGGTTCGTCTCGGTCTCGTCCCCGACGGTGTCGACCAAGTGGGCGACATAGGCCGACACGGCACCGGGGTTGTCGGTGACCCGACCGACCGCGGCACCGGTGGGCCGCTGCCACTGCTCGTGCAGGCGTGCCTCGATGGCGTCCTCGAGGTCATCGGGCAGTTTGTGCCCACCCCGGGCGAAGAATTTGATGCCGTTGTCGGGCATCGGGTTGTGGCTGGCCGACAGCATCACCCCCAGATCGGCGCGCAGGCTGCCGACCAAGAAGGCCAATCCGGGGGTCGGCACGACTCCGACCCGGATCACGTTCACCCCGGCACTGGCCAGCCCGGCCACCACGGCTGCCTCGAGGAATTCCCCCGAGGCGCGTGGGTCGCGTCCGACCACCGCGACCGGGGCACGTTCCCCCGCCTCGCGTTGTTCGCCCAGGACGTGTGCCGCGGCCACCGCGAGCTCGAGGGCGAGCTCGGCGGTGAGGTCGACATTCGCCCGTCCGCGCACCCCGTCGGTGCCGAACAGCCGTGCCACAGCGGTCAGCGCTTGCTGTACTGCGGAGCCTTGCGGGCCTTCTTCAGGCCGGCCTTCTTCCGCTCGACCGCACGCGCGTCACGGGTCAGCATGCCGGCCTTCTTCAGCGCCGGGCGGCTGGCCTCGGCGTCCACCGCGTTGAGGGCCCGGGCCACGCCGAGACGCAGGGCGCCGGCCTGACCGGTGACACCGCCGCCGTGGATCA
>JAAYAO010000318.1 GCA_012719335.1 Propionibacterium sp.
CATCCCGACGCTGCCCTCGAAGCGCACCAGAGGCATCCCCGGCTCCGGGACGGCGGCGACCTTGGAGGTCTTGGTGCCCCATTGGCCCTGCACCCGGTCGAGGTTCACGCCCCACCCCTGCGGCAGGATCACCAGCACCTCCCCCATCCCCGACAGCACCTGGATGGTGATCACCGGTTCGGCCGGCGTGGCCTGTCGGCAGTCGAGCCGTACCTGACCCATGCCGCTCTCGATCACGATCCAGGGCGGCATCACCCACGGGCCTTCCCGCACTTCCCTGCCCCAGCCGCCGGCCAGCCGCAGCGGGTCGTCGGGCGAGTACCCGGGCGCCTCGGGAACCATCGGCGCCCGGAACAGGTCCCGTCCCTCGGGCAGATCCTCGATCAGCGGTGTCAGGTCGCCCTGGGTACGGGCCACCAGGGCCGCGCTCACCCGCTCGTCCAGTTCTTCGACGGTCAACCGACCCTGAGCGGCTGCTTGCTGCAGCACCTGCGCCACGGCGTCGCGGTCGGCGTCACCGGCGCGCGGATCAACGGGGCCGGGGTTGCGGGGTTGCGGCAGGTTCATTGGCCGAGTTTAACCCCGACCGCGGGCAACCGGCAGTGCCGCGCAGCCGACCCGCTCACCCGGACAGGCCGAGCACCTCGGCCAGGTCGTAGCTGACCGGTTCGTCCAGTTGGTCGTAGGTGCAACTCTGCGGGGCCCGGTCGGGGCGCCAGCGGACGAATTGGGCGGTGTGCCGGAACCGGTCGCCCTCCATGTGGTCGTAGCGCACCTCGAGCACCCGTGCGGGCCGTAACGGGGTGAACGACAGGTCCTTGTTCGCGTTCCACCGCGAATGGGCCCCCGAGGTCGGGGTGCGTCCGGTCTGCTCGGCCCCGGCCCAGGGGTGGTCGGCCGGGTCGGCGACCAGGGGCTGCAGCTCGGTGAACAGTTCGCGGCGGCGGTCCATCGGCAGCGCACCGACCACACCGACGCTGTTCAGCACCCCGTCGGCGGTGTACAGCCCGAGCAGCAGCGACCCGACCGCGTCGTCGGTGTTCTTGTACAACCGGTACCCGGCCACCACCACATCGGCGGTGCGTTCGTGCTTGATCTTGTACTGAACGCGCTTGTCCTCCTGGTAGGGCTCGTCCAGCCGTTTGGCCATCACCCCGTCGAGGCCGGCGCCCTCGAATCGGGTGAACCATTCCCGGGCGATCTCCCGGTCGGTGGTGGCCGGGGTCAGGAAGATCGGTGGTTCGGCACCGGCCAGGGCCGCGACCAGGGCGGCTCGGCGTTCGACGAAGGGACGCGTCGTCCAGTTGGTCTCGCCGTCGGCGAGCAGGTCGAAGGCGACGAAGCTCGCCGGGGTGGCGGCGGCCAGTTTGGTGATGCGGGAGGCCGCCGGGTGGATGCGCTGTTGCAGCAGGTCGAAGTTGAGCCGGTCGCCGGTGTCGGGGTCGATCACGATGATCTCGCCGTCGATCACCACCGGGTCGGGAAAGTGCTGCTGCACGGCCTCGACCAGTTCGGGAAAGTACCGGGTCATCGGCCTGGTGTTGCGGGAGCCGATCTCCACCCGGTCACCGCTGCGCCAGATGATCGACCGGAACCCGTCCCATTTCGGTTCGAACTGCACCTCACCGGTGGGGAACTTCTTCACCGGCCTGGCCAGCATCGGCCCGAACGGGGGCACGATCGCGGTACCCCACACCGCGTCCCGTTCGGCCTTCGGGGCGAGGTAATCGTCGTCGTCGCGGTCGGCGCGGCGTTTCGACGGCGGCACCCGCGGCGGCTCGCCCGGCATCTTCGGGTAGTCGGGTGGAAAGCTCAGTTCGCCGAGCCCCCGGTCCAAGTCGGCCTGCCACAGCCCCAGCGCACCGTCGATCCGGCCGACGTGTTCGTCCCGGTCGGCCCACGGGCACGCCCGTTCGGCCAACAACCCCGGCACGGTGCCGACGGTGAACCCGGCCGGGTC
>JAAYAO010000319.1 GCA_012719335.1 Propionibacterium sp.
CGGTCGAGCACGTTCAGTGCCCGGCCGGTTTCGAAGATCATCCGGTAGCCGGCGACGATCTCGGGCGCCTTGACGTAGACCTCGATCCCTTCCTCGGTCTCCCGGAACTCGTCGTACTTGCCCGGCAACACCAGAATGCGTTCCGCCCCCGCGGCCACGTACCCCCGGCCGAGATGACGCACCGCGGTGCGCATCCCCCCGGAGACCGGACCGATCAGATTCGCCAACTGCGCGATTCGCAGGGTCTTGGGCAACGGGCCTCCTAGCTCACGGGCGACAACCACCCCACTGTATGCCCGCCCCGATGGTTTTCGGCACACCCTTCCGTGCCGCGAACTTGCCTTACGACACATCACGATATATCTTTGACGTATCGCGAAAGTTCTACCCGAGGAGAAAACATGAATCGCGCAACACATCAGCCCGGATGGGCTCATCCCGATGACGACCGTCCCCGCCGCGGAGGCCGTGGCCGACGACGTGGGGGTGGTGGTGGCCCCGGTGGGGGCCGTGGCCGCGGCTACCGGGGGGCCGAGGGTGTCCCCGGACGCGGGCCGGGACGGGGTCGTGGCCGTGGCCGCGCCCGCCGCGGCGATGTCCGACTGGCCGTACTCGCCCTGCTCGCCGAGGAACCGCGCAACGGTTACCAGGTGATCCAGGAGATCGACGCCCGCACCGAGGGTGCGTGGAAGCCCAGCCCCGGCGCCATCTACCCCGCCCTGAACCAACTCGAGGACGAGGGCCTGATCGTCCCGACCGAAGCCAAGACCTTCACCGTCACCGAAGCCGGACGCGCCGCCGCGGCCGAGATCGACCCCAAGCCCTGGGAGGTGGTCAACCGGGAGATGGCCGACGCCTGCCCCGACGGAGCCGCCCGGGTGTGCGAGGAACTGCGCCGGCTGAACACCGCGGTCGAATCGGTGCTCGACTCCGGCACCGAGGACGACCTGACCGCCGCCGTCGACCTGCTCACCGAAACCCGACGCCGGTTGTTCGGTCTGCTGGCCGCCGACCGATAATGGGTCCGTGCGTCTACTTCTGATTCGTCATGCCCAAACCACCGCGAGCCGGGATCGGGTACTCGACAGCGGCCCGCCCGGGCGCGACCTGACCGAACTCGGCCGGCAACAGGCCGAACAACTGGCCGAGGACCTCGCCACCGAGGACATCGGCGCCCTGATCGTGTCGGACCTGGTGCGCACCCAACAAACCGCCGCCCCACTCGCCGCCCGGCTGGGTCTGGAGCCCCAGATCCACGCCGACGGGCGGGAGATCTTCGCCGGCGACCTGGAGGACGCCACCGATCAGCAGAGCCAGGAACTGTACGCCCGCACCGCGTTCTCGTGGGTGGAGGGTGATCGCAGCGCCCGGATCCCCGGTGGCGAGTCGGGCACCGAAGTACTCGCCCGGTTCGACCGGCAGGTCGAGCGGGCCGTCAGCGCCACCGAACAATCGGGCCGGACGGTGGCCGCCATCATCGCCCACGGTGCGGTGTTGCGGGTGTGGGCCGGAGCCCGGGCGGCCGGCGCCGATGCCACCTTCATCGCCTCCCACCCGCTCCCCAATACGAACATCATCGAGGTCGAGGGCAGCCCGCGCGAGGGGTGGCGCCTGGTCAGCTACGCCGGCCTGAGCGCGCAACAGATCGCCGACGGAATCGACGATTCGCGGGCCGAGGAGGTCGCCCGCGACGAACGCCAGGGCACCTTCGGCGGCTGAGCCCCGTCCGGCACCCCATCGGTCGAACAACCCACGAGCGCCCCGCGGAGAATCTCCGCGGGGCGCTCGTGCTGGTGCGAGTGTTCGACTCAGGCCTTGTCGGCCTTGTCGTCCTCGTCGGCCGACTCTTCGGCGGTGTCCTCGGCCTCGGTGGTCTCCTCGGCTTCGAGGGTTTCCACGGCCTGATCGTCCACCGACGCCTCGGCCTCGACCTGATCGGTGTCGACCTCGTCGGTGGTGGTCTCCTCGGCGGCCGGCTTCGACTCGGCCTTCTCGGCCTGGTCCTTCTTCGGCTTGGCCTTCGGCTGGACCTTCTCGGTCACCAGTTCGATGATCGCCATCGGGGCCTTGTCGCCCTTGCGCGGACCGATCTTGGTGATCCGGGTGTAGCCGCCCTCACGCCCCTCCATCAGGGGGGCGATCTCGGCGAACAGGATGTGCACCACGTCGGTGTCGCGCACGGTGCGCATCACCTGACGGCGGTTGTGCAGGTCACCGCGGCGGGCCTTGGTGTTCAGCTTCTCGGCCAGCGGACGCAGCCGCTTGGCCTTCGCCTCGGTGGTGGTGATCTTTCCGTGCTCGAACAGCTGGGTGGCCAGGTTCGCCAGGATGATCCGTTCGTGGGTGGGGCTGCCGCCGAGGCGGGGACCCTTGGTGGGAGTAGGCATGGGTTCTCCGGTTTCTCAGTACTGGTCGAGCAGTACTGGGTTCGTTCTCAGTACTGCTCGGTCTCGGCGTAGTCCGCGTCGCCCTGGTCGTCGATGTCGTCGTAGCCCATCGCGTCGAAGCCGCCCAGGCTGTCCTTGAGGGCCAGGCCCATCTCGTGCAGCTTCTGCTTGACCTCGTCGATCGACTTGCTGCCGAAGTTGCGGATGTCCAGCAGGTCCTGCTCGCTGCGCGACACCAGCTCGCTCACGGTGTGGATGCCCTCACGCTTCAGGCAGTTGTAGGAGCGGACGGTCAGGTTCAGCTCCTCCACCGGCAGCGCCAGGTCGGCGGCCATCTGCTCGTCCACCGGGGACGGGCCGATCTCGATGCCCTCGGCATCGACGTTCAGCTCGCGGGCCAGGCCGAAGAGCTCGACCAGGGTGCGACCGGCCGAGGCCAGCGCGTCGGCCGGGCTGATCGCCGGCTTGGTCTCCACG
>JAAYAO010000320.1 GCA_012719335.1 Propionibacterium sp.
CCCGAGCGTCCGGGTGAGGAAGCCGGCCAGCAACGGGATGCCCAGGAAGACCAGCACCGACAGCACGATCGCCCACACCGAGAAATCGGCCTCGGTGGTGGGCAGTCCGAGCCAGGACGGCAGCACCTGCAGGTAGAACCAGCCCAGGGCGCCGAAGGCGAGCACTTGGAAAACGGAGTTGATCGCAACCAGCACCGCGGCGGCCTCGCGGTCGCCACAGGCCAGGTCGTTCCAGATGAAGACCATCGCGATGCAGCGGGCCAGGCCGACGATGATCAGGCCGGTGCGGTACTCGGGCAGGTCGGGCAGGAAGGCCCAGGCGAGCCCGAACATGAAGGCCGGGCCGACGATCCAGTTGAGCACCAGAGAGAGGACAAGCAGTTTGCGGTCGCCGGTGACCCGGTGGGTTTCGTCGTAGCGCACCTTGGCCAGCACCGGGTACATCATCACCAACAGGCCGACGGCGATCGGCAGGGAGATCTGACCGATCCGAACCGCGTCCAGGGCGGTGTTCAGGCCGGGGACGAACCGCCCCAGAGCCAGCCCCAGACCCATCGCCAGCAGAATCCAGACCGGCAGCCAGCGATCCAGGAAGGACATTTCCCGAGCCACGGGCCTCGAACCCGCCGGCCGGGTGGCGGTGGAACTCACCGGACCCGCCTCCTCACATAGACACTTGTCGATTCGCTGACGGTACGCTTACGCATCGACTCCTGTCAATGTATGGTGGGGTGATGACCGGCACCGCCCCGACCACGACCCTCCCGACGGCGACCGACTGCTGCTCCTTGACCACCGCACTCGGCGCCGGGGAGGCCGAACGGATGTCGAACATGCTGAAAGCATTGTCCGACCCGACCCGGCTGCGCCTGCTCTCGCACGTGGCCGCCGCCGGCTGCAATTCGGTGTGTGCCTGCGACCTGACCGAACCCCTGGGCATTTCCCAACCCACCGTCAGCCACCACATGAAGAAGCTGGTCGACGCCGGGTTGCTGACCCGAGAACAACGCGGGCGCTGGGCGCACTACACCGTGGTACCCGAGGCCTTCGCCGAACTCCGCGCCTTCCTCAGCATCGGGTGAGGGGCGTGGAGACTCGGCGGCAACTGGTCCCGAAATCATGACTGAAGTCTCAAGAATGAGCAGCGGCGAAGCCATAGTGGTCGTTGCTCGCCCCAGGCTGGAGGTTTGAGTCATCACCCTGCTCGGCACAACCAGCGCAAGGGCCTATCGGCCGGGCGCGACCAGGCCCGTCTCGTAGGCGATCACCACGGCTTGCACCCGGTCGCGGGCGTCGAGCTTGGCCAGGATCCGGCCGACGTGGGTTTTCACGGTGGCCTCGGCGACGAACAGGTCTTGTCCGATCTCGGTGTTGGAGCGGCCACGGGCCATCAGCACCAACACTTCGCGTTCGCGTTCGGTGAGTCGTTCGAGCACGGTGGCCGGGGTGCGGTCGCGGTCGGGGAGCACGTCGATCAGGTGGTCGAGCAGCCGTTTGGTGGACGAGGGGGCGATCACCGCGTCGCCGTGGTGCACGGTGCGGATCGCGCTGAGCATCTCCTCGGGTGGGGCGTCCTTGAGCAGGAACCCGGAGGCTCCCGCCTTGATTGCCCGCAGCACGTACTCGTCCAGGTCGAAGGTGGTCAGGATCACCACCCGGGGTTCGACTCCCCCGGCCCCGGGACGGGTGGTGAGTTCGGCGGTGGCCGACAGTCCGTCCAGGTTGGGCATCCGGATGTCCATCAGCACCACGTCCACCGGTTGCCGGGCCAGCACGGTCAGGGCTTCGGCCCCGTCGGAGGCCTCGGCGACCACCTGCATGTCGGGTTGGGATCCGATCACCATCGCGAACCCGGCCCGCACCAGTTGCTGGTCGTCGACCAGGGCCACCCGGATCGGGGATTCGTCGGTCATGTTCGCTCCTGGGTCGATGGGACGGGGGTGATCTGCGGCAGCAGCGGCAGGTCGGCCTGCATCCGCCAGCCGCCACCGGGACGGGGGCCGGCCAGCACGGTACCGCCGAACAGCCCGGCCCGTTCCCGCACCCCGAGCAGGCCGGTGCCCTGGCCGTCGGAGATCGCGCCGGCACCGCGTCCGTCGTCGTCGACCTGCAGCCGCAGGATGCCGGGACGCCAGTGCAGGCCCACGGTGATGTGCGCCTTCGGGCCGGCATGTTTCAGAGCGTTGGTCAGCCCCTCCTGCACGATCCGGTGGACGGCCAGGCCCAGGCCCGGCGGCAACGCCTGGGGTTCGCCGGTGCGCACCAATGCCACCCGGGCACCGGTGCCGCGCACCCCGGCGATCAACTCGTCGATGTTGTCCTGCAAGGGTTGCGGGGTGGTCAACGGCTGGCCCTCGTCCCCCTCGCGCAGCACCCCCAGAATGCGGCGGATGTCGGCCAGCGCGTCGCGGCCGATCTCGGAGATCGTGGTCAGCGACCGCACCGCGGCCTCGGGGTCGTGGGTGGCGGCGTACCGGCCACCGTCGGCCTGGGCGATCACCACCGACAGGGAGTGGGCGACCACATCGTGCATCTCGCGGGCGATCCGGGAGCGCTCCTCGGCCACGGCCATCTCGGCTTCCCGGCTGCGACCGGCGGCCCGGAGTCGTTCCTGTTCGGCCAGCGCCTTGAGTCGTTCGGCGCGGGCGCGGCGCATCATCGCCAGCGCCCACACCGCCACCACCGCACCGATCGCGGGCACCAGGGGGTAGAGCGCGCCGACCAGGTCGGGCAGTTGTGAGGTCAGCACCAGCAGGAAGGCGCCCAGCAGGGCGCCGAGCAGCGCCGGCAACGCGGCCCATCGCGGCCCGTGCACGGTGACCGAATACATCGCCAGCAGCACCAGCGCATTGGCCAGGGACACCTCGTAGGGGCCGGCGATGATCAGGTTCAGCAGCGCCACCCCGTACACCCCGAGCGACGACACCAGCGGACGCACCCGGCGCAGCGCCAACAGCCCACAGGTGGCCAGGGTTGGCAGCAGGTAGTTGACCACCCCGTCCACCGACCGGGTCCAGATCCAGGAGCCGGCCGCCACCAGAAAC
>JAAYAO010000321.1 GCA_012719335.1 Propionibacterium sp.
GGTGACACCCATGTGGATGTCGTTGAACGGGTCGGTGAGCATGCCGACGGTGCCGTCCTTGAGGGTGCGGTCACCGAGCTTGTAGCCGTTGCGGGCGCCGTAATCCAAGAACGGCATCCGGCTCATCGACTCGTCCCCACCGGCCAGCACGATGTCGGCCGCACCGGTGGCGATTTCCATCGCACCCGACCAGATCGCCTGCAGACCCGACCCGCACAACCGGTTCACGGTCAGGGCGGGCACGTCGGCCGGCAGCCCCGCGGCCAGCGCGACCCGGCGCGCGTTGTAAGCGTCCGGGCCCACCTGGCCGATGCAGCCCATGATCACTTCGTCGATGTCGGCCCCGGTCACACCGGCCCGGTTCAGTGCCTCCCGGGTGGCGGTGGCGCCGAGTTCGTGGGCCGGGACGTCCTTCAGGACGCCGCCGAACGACCCCACCGGGGTACGCGCGCCGTCGACGATGATGACCTTGCTGTCAGTCATGAAACTCCTTCGTATCCGGCCGACCTCGCGGCGACGCCGGCGATGCCAGTGTAGAGCGTTAGCTTTCGGGTGCTAACACCCAACAGGGTACGGAACCCGGTGTTGGCCGTGCCAGGTACCGGGCCCGCCGGATAGGCTGAGCGGCAGACCCGAAGGGAGGCGGTTGCGATGACGCAGGCGGAGATCCTCGACATCGAGCAGTGCTGGGAGATGTTGGAGCGCCACGAGCTCGCCCGGCTCGGCTACCTCCTGGACGGCCGGGTGCACGTGATGCCGATCAACTACGGCACCCACGAGGGGGAGTTGGTGTTCGCCACCGCCCCCGACAGCAAGCTCGCCGGGGTGCTCACCGGCCACGACCTGGTGATCGAGATCGACGAGGTGGTGGACGAGGTCGGCCGCAGCGTGATCGTGCGTGGCCGCGGCGAGGTCGTCGCCGAGGAGGACCAGATCGAGCTCACCCAGGTGCGGGTGCGTCCCTGGGTGGACACCACCGGTGACCTGCCCGAACGCGACATCTTCGTCCGGGTCGACCCGATCGAGGTCACCGGACGGGCCTACGCGCTGCGCCGCCCCTGGAAGTCGATGCTGCGCTAGTCGGGCCCGGACTGGTTTCCGGCAATCCGAGACTGCAAAACCCCCGTTTCGGGCACCCTCGTGCCAGATATGGCACGACTGCCTCCCCAGGGGCGGGTTTCAGTCATGGGGCGACCGCTCAGGCGCGGGCGTCCTGCTCCGCCCCGATCAGTTCCAGCAACTCCCGCCAGCCCTCGATCTTGGTGCGCTCGCGGTCGCGCCTCTCGCCGAGGGCGATCTCAGCGGCGTCGATTGCCTGCCAGTCGGCGAAGGTGGACGGCCGGAATCCGCGATCGGCGAACCGCTCGTCCAGGGTCGGCCCCTCGACGGCGGGTTGCCCGGCCAGGTCGTCCAACAGGTGCTGGACGGTTTCGGCGGCGTCGGACTTGTTCGTGCCGATCACCCCGACCGGGCCGCGCTTGATCCAGCCGGCGACGTACTCGCGGTGTTGCACCGTGCCGTCGGCGTCCACCACCCGGCCCTCGACATTCGGCACGATGCCGGCGCGCTCGTCGAAGGGCACCCCGGGCAGCGGCACCGACCGGTAGCCGATCGCCCGCAACACCCGTTGCACCCCGATCGCGAAGGTGGTGCCGGTGCCGACCACCCGGCCATCGGCGTCCAGTCGGGTGCGTTCGAGCACGAGCCCGTTCACCGACTCGTCGGCGGCGTGCAGCACCTCGACCGGACGCGCCCAGAAGTGGAACACCAGGCGGGCGCGGGGGTTCGGCACCTCGTTGGTGAGGCAGTCCTGCAGCACGGTGATGTTGGTGCGGGTGCGGCGGTCGAGATCCTCCTCGTCGATGCCGTCGAAGGCGCCGGGGTCGATCGACACCTGTACGCCGTCCAGATTCACCAACTCGCGCAGCTCCTTGCTGGTGAACGACGCGTGGTGCGGGCCGCGCCGGCCCACCACGTGCACCTCGGTGACGGTGTGCTCGGCCAGCGTGTCGAGCACCGCCTGGGGCATGTCGGTGACGTGCAGGTCGTGCGGATCCTTGACCAGGATCCGGGCCACGTCGACCGCCACATTGCCGACTCCGATGGTGGCCACCGACGTCACCCGGTCGAGGATCTGGGTGCGGGCATCGGGGTGACCCCCGTACCAGGCGACGAACTCGCGGGCCGAGATGCTGCCGGCCATGTCCTCACCCGGAATGTCCATCCGGAGGTCCTCGCTGGCGCCGACCGCGTAAATCACCGCGTCGTAGGCCGACAGCAATTCCTCGCGGGTGACGTCGCGGCCGAACTCGACGGTGCCCAGAAACCGCACCCGATCGGATTCGAAGGTGCGGGCCAGCGCATTCGCCACCGACTTGATCGAGGTGTGGTCGGGGGCCACGCCGTAGCGCAACAGGCCGTACGGGGTGGGCAGGCGGTCGATCAGATCCACGCTGAGTTCCAGGCCGGGTGTCTCTGCGGCGACCAGGGCCTGCGCGGCGAACAAACCGGACGGGCCGGCGCCGATGATCGCGATGCGGCGGTGCATGACATAGACCTAGCAGCTTCGGGTGGTGATGGCTATGGGTCTCCCGCCCGGATGCGGGCGGATCCGGCGTTCCGGGGTGCCCGGTGTGCCGCGCCGGGACAACGTTTTCCGGGTTCCGGCGGCGCTGGGTGGGAAACCTTCGGGAATACCGGCGGGGGTTCGTATGTTGGACGCAGATGAGACGTTGACACCGATAACGTCCCTGTTTGCATCCGAAAGCTACCCGGAAGGGGCCCTCACCGATGGCCACGATCAACCTCACCAAAGACGACTTCGGCAAGACCATCAGCGGCGACGGCATCGTGCTGGTCGACTACTGGGCCGAGTGGTGCGGGCCCTGCCGTACCTTCGGCCCGATCTTCGAAGAGGTCTCCGAGAAGCACGAGGACATCACCTTCGCCAAGGTCGACACCGAGGCCGAGCACGAGATCGCCACTGCCCTGGAGATCCGCTCGATCCCTACCCTGATGGCGTTCCGTGACGGCATCCTGGTGTTCAACCAGGCCGGCGCGCTGCCCGCGGCCTCGCTGGAGCAGGTCATCGGCGCGGTCCGTGAGCTCGACATGGACGAGGTGCGCAAGCAGGTTCAGCCCGCCGAGGAGGCCTGAGCCCGAGCCCCGAGGAAAGCCCGCACCCCACCGGTGCGGGCCTTCTTCTTTGTGTCCGCGGTCGGGTGACCCGGTGTGCGTGGGCTCCGGTGGCGGGTGATGACCGAAAACGCACGCCAGGGGCGCTCGGATGGCCGAAACGGGCGACGAACCTCGCTTTGGCGTGCGTTTTCAGTCAGGTCACTCCCGCCGGCCCCGACGTCCGACCGGGACGTCCGGCCCGAACCGTCCCCGCGTTTGGTGTCGAGCCGTCCCGGCCGGTAAAGTGACCCGCTGGCCCGGTTCTCCAATGAACCGGGTCGGCATACGCCCTCCTGTCACGGGGACGTCCCGTGGCCGCAGAGACCGTAGGAGGTGGGGTACGCGCATGCGCAATTACGAGATCATGGTGATCATCGACCCGAGCTTTGACGAGCGTCAGGTCAACCCGCTGGTGGAGCAATACACCCAGACGATCACCAAGGGTGGCGGCACGATCGACAACGTCGATGTGTGGGGCCGTCGCCGTCTGGCATACGAGATCGACAAGAAGTCCGAGGCCATCTACGTGGTTCTCAATGTCACCGCCAACCCTGCCGACGTGCAGGAGATGGATCGGTTGATGGGCATCAACAAGCAGATCATGCGGACGAAGGTCATCCGTCCCGACCTGCACTGATTGGCCGTCGACAGCCGAATTGTCAGTTCGAACTGGCAGGCTGTCACCAGCGACTTCGACAGGAGACATCATGGCCGGCGAGACCATCATCACCGTGGTCGGCAACCTGACTGCCGATCCCGAACTTCGGTTCACCCCCTCGGGGGCTGCGGTGGCCAACTTCACCGTTGCGTCCACCCCCCGTAACTTCGACCGTCAGACCAACGAGTGGCGGGACGGCGAAGCGCTGTTCCTGAACTGCTCGGTGTGGCGGCAGGTGGCCGAGAACGTGGCCGAATCCCTCACCAAGGGTATGCGCGTCATCGTGCAGGGCCGGTTGAAGGCCCGCAGCTACGAAACCCGCGAGGGTGAGAAGCGCACGGTCTTCGAGATCGACGTCGACGAAATCGGTCCTGCGTTGCGCTATGCCACCGCGAAGGTCACCAAGACCAGCGGCGGGGGCGGCGGGCAGCGCAGCGGCGGATACCAGAGCGACTGGGGCGGCGGCGGATCGTCGCAGCAGTCCGACCAGGGCGGCAACCGCAGCGCCGGTGCCGACCCGTGGGCCTCGGCCCAGAGCGACGAACCCCCGTTCTGATCGCTCACCAGAACACCAAGGCACATTCCGGCTGACGCCGGGCTCGAAAAGGAGAGCACCACAATGGCCGCTTCACGCAAGCCGATCAAGAAGAAGACCGGCCCGGTCAAGACGACCCGGGTCGGGCACATCGATTACAAGGACACCGCCACCCTGCGCCGGTTCATCTCCGAGCGCGGCAAGATCCGCGCTCGTCGGGTGACCGGGTTGTCCGTCCAGGAGCAGCGCAAGGTTGCCATCGCGATCAAGAACGCCCGCGAGGTTGCCCTGCTGCCGTACGCCTCGACGGCCCGCTGAGAAAGGACGCACTGTTATGAAGCTCATTCTGACTGCTGCTGTCGACAATCTCGGCATCGCCGGCGACGTCGTGGAGGTCAAGGACGGCTACGGCCGCAACTACCTGCTGCCGCGCAACTACGCCATCCGCTGGACCCGCGGTGCGGAGAAGCAGATCGAGGGCATCAAGCGTGCCCGCGATGCTCGCGACATCCGCAACCAGGACCACGCCGAGGAGATTCGCACCCAGCTCGAGGGGCTGTCGGTGTCGGTTGCCGCCAATGCCGGCGCCGAGGGCAAGCTGTTCGGCGCGGTGACCGCGGCCGACGTCGCCCAGGCGGTGAAGAAGGCCGGCGGCCCGAACATCGACCGTCGCTCGGTGGAGATCACCAAGCCGATCAAGACCGTTGGTAGCCACATCGTCGGCGTCAAGCTGCACGAAGCGGTGACCGCGCACTTCCCGGTCGAGGTCACGGCCAAGTCCTGACCTCCGGGCGCTCCGGCGTCCGAATGAATGCATCTGCGGGCCGTCCCAGTCATGGGGCGGCCCGCATTGCTTTCGCCCCACTGAGCAACCCGGTCAGGTGCGCTGCCCTGCCCTTGAGCCGGGCACTCCGTTCCGCAGGTTGAGCCGGAGGCGCAGCGGCCGAGTTGAGATCCGTTGAGCCGGACGAGCTGTGTCTCATCTGGATTCGCATGGTGGTTGGGCTGTGGGTCCTGATTCGCTGGTTGAGCCGGAGGCGTAGCGGCCGAGTTGAGATCCGTTGAGCCGGACGAGCTGTGTCTCATCTGGATTCGCATGGTGGTTGGGTTGTGGGCCCTGATCCGCTGGTTGAGCCGGACGCGCGGCGTCCGAGTCGAAACCCGCCGAGCCCGCATCGCAATCCCCGCCCCCCGGGGGGACTCATTCCCCGAGCCGCATCCAGGTCGTCCCGCGTTGGCGCAGCACCAAGGTGATCATCCGGGCCAGGATCGATACCCCGTAGGCCACCCACAGCCAGGTGAGACCGAGCTCGTAGTGCCACACCACCCAGGCGGCGGGGGCGTAGACCGCGGTCACGATCAACCCGACCAGGCCGAGGTACTTCGCGTCCCCGGCGCCGATCAGCACCCCGTCCAGTACGAACACCACCCCGCCGATCGGAATGATCAGCGCCAGCACCACCAACACCGACATCAACAACTGCTGCACCTCGGTGTCGGGGGTGAAGAATCTGGCCACCGGGCGCCGCACCAACACCAACAGGGCCCCCACCAGCACCGCCGATCCGGCGCCCCACAGCATCACCCGTCGGGTCACCGCCCGTGCGCCATCGGCATCGCCGGCCCCGAGCCGGTGCCCGATCAGTGCCTGGGCGGCGATCGCGAACGCGTCCAGGACGAAGGCCATCGTGTTCCACAGGGTGTTCGCCACCTGATGAGCGGCCAGGCCGATCGCGCCGGTGGTGGCCGCGGTGGCGGTGGTGATGGTGATGTTGATCTGCAGGGCTGCCGCCCGCAGGATCAGCCAACTGCTCGATCGGGCCGCCTCGGCCACTCCGCGCGGACGAATCGCGATCGAGGCGGACTCCTGTCGGGCGCCGCGCAGCAGCACCAGCGCCAGGGTGAGGCCACCGCCGGTGGCGGCGATCGCCGTGCCCAGTGCAGCGCCGGGCAGGCCGAGGCGCAGCCCGTAGACGAAGGTCAGGGTCAGGGCGATGTTGGTCAGGTTCACCCCGATCGCCACCGCCAGAGGGGTGCGGGTGTTCTGCAGGCCGCGGAGCACTCCGGTTGCGGCCAGGGTCACCAGCAGGCCGGGAAAGGCGAAGGCGGTGATGCGCAGGTAGCTCCACGCGGCGTCCTGCACCTCCGGTGGGGCCTGATACCAGCCGAGGACGGTTCGTCCCAGTAGGGAGACCAGCACCACGATGCCGGCAGCGACCGCCAAACCCAGCACCATCCCGTCGATGCCACCCTCGATCGCGCGCCGCCGGTCACCCGCCCCGAGCCGCCGGGCCACCGTCGCGGTGGTGCCGTAAGCCAGGAACACCGACAGGCCCAGCAAGACCCCCATCACATTGGAAGCCAGCGACAGGCCGGCCAGTTCGGTGGTGCCCAGGTGCCCCACGATCGCCGAGTCGGCCACCACCAGCAGCGGTTCGGTGATCAGGGTCGCCAACGCCGGCAGCGCAAGGGCGAAGATCTCCCGGTCCAGACGACGGGAAGCGGGCTGACGGGTCACAACCGGTCACCATACGCCGCCGCCGACGCCTATGACTGAATCCTCAAGCATGGCGGTGAGCAAGAGCCCCAGTACGCCGGTTGAGCAGGACCCGTAGGGCCTGTGTCGAAACCATCGGGACGTTGAGGGCGAAATCGCCCACGGTGCCCTCAAGGATGCAATCCGTGGGCTCCAATCCGCCGGTTGAGCAGGGCCCGTCAGGGCCCGTGTCGCTTGTACTGAGCTTGTCGAAGTGAAACCAGCGGACAGCCAGGCCAACTCGACCACCA
>JAAYAO010000322.1 GCA_012719335.1 Propionibacterium sp.
CCCTTGGGCGACTGCTGGCCGTGGCCGATGATCTCCTCGACCTTTTCCCGGACGGCTTCCAGCGAAATGCCCAGCGACTCCAGCGCTTTCGCCGCCACGCCCTCACCCTCGTGGATCAGCCCCAGCAGGATGTGCTCGGTGCCGATGTAATTGTGGTTGAGCAGCCGGGCTTCCTCCTGGGCAAGCACGACGACCCGACGGGCTCGGTCGGTGAACCGCTCGAACATGGGCAACTCCTCTCGGTTGGCTCAACTGTAGTCGTCCACTCGGACGCGCAGGCCGAAATTTTTCCGCCCACAGCTGACCCATGCCCTACTCAACACCGGATCGGTGTCGGATTGTTCCCGTTTCAGTCCCCGGGTTCACCCCGGCCGGGTTCAGCGGTGCGCGGCGGCGTAAGCCTCGCGAATCTCCTTCGGCACCCGGCCGCGCGGGCTCAGCTCGTGGCCGGCTTCGATCGCCCAGGCCCGGATCTCGGCCGCGGACGGGCCGGTGGACGCGGCGGCGGGAGCACTGGCGGCGGGCTTGCGGGCACCCTTGCCCGTCACCTTGCGGGCGTGGCCGATATACAGTGCCAATGCGTCACGCAGTTTGGCGGCGTTGGCCGCGGAAAGATCGATTTCGTAGGTGGTGTTGTCGATGGCGAAGGTAATGGTCTCGTCGCCTGCGGAACCATCAATATCGTCTTCCAAGGACACATGCACACGCTTGACCATTATTACCTCCTGGGCACGGATATTTCCGTGACGAATACTAATCCCGCCGGGGTCGCGAATGCCAAATCACGAACCTGACCATTCACCGGGCCAACCCTTTTCCGAATTGCGACATTCATCGAACGAATCCGTGAATCCATATTCGTCCGGTACCGATCTTTCACACGATCTTGTGCATACCTGGCAATTGGCCAGTACCGGCGCGGACGGCTGGTGGATCACCCAGCACCCCGACGATCATTTCCGCACCTCATTGTTCGCCGCCGACCGGATTGCCGAGATTATCGTCGCGATGATTTCCGAGTTCCTGCCCCAACAGGCCCCCTCGGTACTCGACCTGGGGGCCGGGTCGGGCACCCTGACCGAGGCCCTGGCCGCCCGGCAACCGCAGTGGTCGGTCACGGCGGTGGACGTCCGCCCGGGCCCGGTGGGGTCGACCGGCCGGTGGCTGGTCGACACCTGGGATGTGCAGCGCGCTGCCTGGACCACCGGTGCGGTGGAGGCGTGGTGGGCCGACCGGGCTGGCCCGGTGGTGGTGATCGGGCACGAATTCCTCGACGAACTGCCCTGCCCGGTCGGCCCCGACGCCGACCCGGCCTGGGCGGCACGCTGGTGGCCGGACGCCGCGCACCCGCACCTGCCCGAAGTGGGCCGGACCCGTGACCTGGCCTGGGCCGATGTGCTCGGTCGCCTGGGCCGCACCGGTGGCCTGGCGGTGATGGTCGATTACGGGCACCGGGCCGGACAGCGGCCGACCGGGCCCACGTTGCGGGGTTTCCGGGACGGCCACCTGGTCGAGCCGGCCCTGGATGGTTCGGTGAATCTGACCGCCGATGTGGCCGTCGATGCGGTGGCCGCCGCGGCCGAGGCCGCCGGTGGCCGGCGGGTCTGGTTCGCCCGACAGTCCGACACCGTCGAGCACTGGCTGCCGCGACCCACCGGGTCGACACCGCTGGCCGACCTGGCCGCCCGCAATCAGCGGCGGGTGCTGGGGGCGCGGGAGTCGGCCGGTGGCCGGGGGTTGGGTGACTACTGGTGGCTGGTGCACCGGGTTGCGGGCGCCGGCGGTGCCACCACCCCCGACATGGCAGGCTGACCCCATGCCTGTTCCCGACGACGCAGCCGACCTGAAGGTGCTGGTCGGCTCCCCGGCTGCCGGCCTACTGCCCGGCCGG
>JAAYAO010000323.1 GCA_012719335.1 Propionibacterium sp.
AGAAGGTCTTCCCCGAGGAGGTCGAGCAGACCCTGAAGGCGCACCCGGCGGTGATGGACTGCCTGGTGGCCGGGGTCAGTGACCCACGCTTCGGGGAACGCGTCGGTGCGGTGGTCGAGTTGCGGCCCGAGGCGACCGACACCGACCCGGAGGAGATCCGGCAGTTCTGCCGGGGCACCCTGGCCGGGTACAAGGTGCCGGCGGTGATCAAACTGGTCGGTCGGGTGCTGCGCTCACCCACCGGCAAGGCCGACTACCGGTGGGCGAAACACCAGCTCAACCCCGAATAATGACCGCCGGGGTCCGACTGGTTGGGACCGGGCATTACGCCCCGATAGCAGAACTTGGTTCTCTGGCTGCGTGACCCTCAATCTTGCAGATCTGTATGAAGCCGTCGCCGCGGCGATTCCGGAGCGCACGGCCTTGATCTGCCAGGATGTCCCGCTCACCTTCGCCGAACTCGACCAGCGGGCGAACCAGGTTGCCAATTACCTGATTTCGGCCGGTATCAAGCCGGGTGATCACATCGGCATCCACATGCTGAATGCGCACGCCTACGTCGAGACCCTGCTCGGTGCCTTCAAAGCCCGCGCTGTGCCGATCAACATCAACTACCGCTATGTCGGCGGGGAGCTGAGCTACCTGTTCAACGACGCCGACCTGAAGGCCCTGGTCGTGTCAGGTGAGTTCGTCGGTCGCGACCTCGACATCATCGACCAGACACCGCAGCTCACGCTGTTCCTGGTCACCGGCGACGAGCACGCCTGCGCGGCCGACCTGACCGCCCCCGAGGGGGTCACGATCGTCGACTACGAGGAAGTCGTCGGTGCCGCCGACACCACCGCCCCGCTGGTGGACGAGCGCCGCGCCGACGACACCCTGGTGATCTACACCGGCGGTACCACCGGCATGCCGAAGGGCGTCATCTGGGGTCACGAGGCGTTCTACTTCGCGGCGCTCACCGGCGCCAATCCCTACGGCGATCCGTACCTGAACGCCGAGGAACTGGTCGCCGGGGTGACCAGCCCCGACGCGATGCAGATCATGTACTCGCTGACCGCCCCGCTGATGCACGGCGCCGCGCTGTACGCGCTGTGGACCGCCCTGCTGGGCGGCAACACCACCGTGATGATGACCAAGTTCGACCCGGTCGAGTTCCTGGCCCTGGTGGACAAGTACAAGATCAATATCGGCATGATCGTCGGCGACGCGATCGCCCGTCCGCTGGCCGATGCGCTGCGCGAACACAAGGAGCAGTACGACCTGTCGTCGCTGTTCTACATCGGTGGCGGCGGCGCGATCTTCTCCGAAACCGTGCAGGACGAACTGAAGGAACAACTGCCCAACATCATCCTGGGCAACTCCTTCGGCGCCTCCGAATCCGGTGTCGACGGGTCGATCAGCACCGGTGAGGACGGCCTGATGCGGCTCGCCCCCAAGCCCGGGGTGAAGGTGCTGGACGAGAACCTCGCGGAGATCCAACCCGGCAGCGGTGACCTGGGGTACCTGGCCCGCACCGGACACGTCCCGATGGGCTACTACGGTGACCCCGAGAAGACCGCCCGCACCTTCCCGATGATCGACGGCCAACGCTGGGTGATGCTCGGTGACATGGCCGAGGTCGAGGCCGACGGCACGATCATCGTGCACGGCCGCGGCTCCGGCGTGATCAACTCCGGCGGCGAGAAGGTGTTCCCCGAAGAGGTGGAGCAGGCGATCAAGGCCTACCCGCCGGTCGAGGACTGTCTGGTCGCCGGCGTCGATGACGACACCTACGGTCAGCGGGTCGGTGCGGTGATCCAGTTGCGCGAGGGTGCGGGGGAGTTCACCCAGGACGGGTTGAAGGAGTTCCTGCGCGGCAAGATCGCCAGCTACAAGATTCCGGCCGTCGTCAGCGTGGTGGACACCATCGTCCGCTCGCCGGCCGGCAAGGCCGATTATCGCTGGGCCAAGCGCACATTCAACTGAATCGCACGGGAATCGGGTGCCGGGGGTTCGCGCGCCCGGCACCCGACCCGTGTGCCGACCACGAAGACGAGGAGTTCGATGTCCGAGGCAGTCATCGTCGATGCCGTCCGTACCCCGATCGGTAAACGGTACGGGCTGTTGAGCGGCCTGCACCCGGCCGAACTGTTGGGTGTAGCCCAACGTGCGGTGATCGACCGGGTCGGTCTGGACGCCGCCGCGGTGCGCCAAGTGATCGGGGGCTGCGTCACCCAGGCCGGGGAGCAGTCGAACAACGTGGTGCGCAATTCCTGGCTCTCGGCCGGGATGCCGTACACCACCGCCTGCACCTCGGTCGACTGTGCCTGCGGATCCTCCCAACAGTCGGTGCACCTGATCGCCGGGCTGATCGAATCGGGCCGGATCGACATCGGGATCGGCTGCGGCGTCGAATCGATGAGCCGGGTGTTCCTGGGGGCGGCGGCCACCCCCGGCACCGGCAGCCCGTTCCCGGACGGCTTCGACATCGACATGCCCGATCAGTTCACCGCCGCAGAACGGATCGCCGATCTGCGCGGCATCACCCGGGAACAGGCCGACGCCCTGGGCCTGCGTTCCCAGCAACTGGCCGCGGCCGCTTGGGCCGAGGGACGGTTCGACTCCCAGATCGTGCCCGTCGAGGCACCGGTGATCGGCGAGGACGGGCCGACCGGTGAGACCCGGCTGGTGGACCGCGACCAGGGCCTGCGGGAGGCCTCGGCGGAGAAGCTGGCGAACCTGAAGCCGGTGATCCCCGGCGGCATCCACACCGCCGGCAACTCCTCCCAGATCAGTGACGGGGCGGCCGCGGTGCTGCTGATGAGCCGGGAACGTGCCGAGGCCGAGGGGGTGCGGCCCCGGGCCCGGCTGCTGGCCACCACCCTGGTCGGCTCCGACCCCTACTACCACCTGGACGGGCCGATCGACGCCACCCGCGACGTGCTCGCCCAAGCCGGTATGACGATGGCCGACATCGACCTGGTCGAGATCAATGAGGCCTTCGCCTCGGTGGTGCTGTCCTGGGCGCAGGTGATGGAGGCCGACATGGAGCGGGTGAACGTCAACGGGGGCTCGATCGCCCTCGGCCACGCCGTCGGGTCGACCGGGGCCCGGTTGATCACCCAGGCGGTCAACGAGCTGGAACGTACCGGGCGGAGCACCGCCCTGGTGACCATGTGCGCCGGTGGGGCCCACGCCACCGCCTGCATCATCGAGCGGACCTGAGGAGATCACCATGACGATGGGACTGACCGACGAACAGTTGGACCTGCACCGCACCGTGCAGTCCTTCGTGTCCAAGCAGATCAGCGAGGATGTGCTGCGCGTCGCGATCGATGCGGAGTCCGAGCAACTGCCCGCCCACTGGTCGGCACTGGCCGAAATGGGCCTGCTGGCGGTGCACCTGGACGAGGACGCCGACGGCGCCGGCCTGGGGATGGCCGAACTGGCCGTGGTCACCGAGGCCCTTGGTTACGGACTGGTGCCGGGCCCCTTCGTGCCCACCGTGCAGGCCTCGGCGATTCTGGCCGCCGCCGGGCACCGGGAGTACCTGAAGGGCTTGGGCGACGGCAGCCTGGTCGGTGCGGTCGGGGTTGGCCCGATCAGCGGCACGGCCACCGGGGACGGCGGCTTGTCGGTCACCGGTGACGACCTGGTGATCATGTCGGCCCACCTCGCCCAGGTGCTGGTACTGCCGGTGATGGTCGACTCCGGCATCACGTGGGTTGTGCTGGACGGTGACCAGTTCACCGCCACCGAGGTGCCCAGCCACGACCTGACCCGGCGCACCGCCGTGGTGTCGGTGAACGCCACCGTCGCGGCCGGCAATGTGCTCGACATCGACTTCATGCTGCCGTGGGATTACGTCACCACCGTCTACGCCGCCGAAGCCAGCGGCATCGCCGACTGGGCCACCCGCACCGCCACCGAGTACGCGAAGGTGCGTGAACAGTTCGGCCGTCCGATCGGCCAGTTCCAGGGCGTGAAGCACCGGGTCGCCTGGATGCTCGCCCACGCCGAAGCCGCCCGGGCCTGCGCCTGGGACGCGGCCAACGCTCTGGACGACGCCCCCGGTGAGGTCGGCCTGGCCGCTTCGGTGGCCGGTGCGACCAGCGTGGAGGCCGGGCTGAGCAACGCCAAGGATCTGATCCAGACCCTCGGTGGCATCGGCTTCACCTGGGAGCACCTGGCCGGGTTCTACCTGCGCCGGGCCCACACTCTGCGGCTCACCCTCGGCTCGGAGGCGCACTACCAGCAGCGGGTCGCCCGCACCGTGCTCGGCGGGGTCCGCCGCGCCCTCGGTGTCGAACTGCCCGAGGAGGCCGAGGCGATCCGCGCCGACATCCGCGCCGAACTCGAACCGGCCACGAGCATGGACACCGCCGCCCAGCGTCAGTACCTGGCCGAGAAGGGCTACACCCTGCCGCACCTGCCCGAACCGTGGGGCAAGGGCGCCGGCGGCC
>JAAYAO010000324.1 GCA_012719335.1 Propionibacterium sp.
AGCTTGTCGAAACCAGCGGCTCCGAGCGTCGGTTGAGCTCGTCGAAACCATCGGTTCGGATCCAGCGCGTCGACTCCGCCCCGGCGCGTCGGTTGAGCTCGTCGAAACCAGCGCCGTGGACGGTAATCCATTTCTACTGACCGGGAACGACCCTGTGCCGAGTCTGCGGGGCCGATTGTCTACCCGGCAGAGAGCACCCACCGTCCAGGAGTGCCCATGTCGGAGTTGTTGATCGATGCCGCCCAGCAGCAGGAATGGGATATCGAGGTCGATGTGCTGGTGCTCGGTTTCGGGATGGCCGGCGCCTGTGCCGCCCTCGAAGCACTGGATGCCGGCGCCTCGGTGGCGGTGGTCGAACGCACCGGCGGCAAGGCCGGCTCCACCTCGGCCTCCTCGGGGCACTTCTACCTCGGCGGCGGTACCCCGGTGCAGGTCGCGACCGGCTTCGAGGACACCCCCGAGGCAATGGCCGACTACCTGCGCGCGGCCTCCCCCGATGCCGCCGACGACAAGATCGAGGCCTACGCGCACGGCTCGGTCGCGCACTTCGACTGGCTCGAATCGCACGGCATCCCCTTCGAGCGCACCTTCTTCGCCGAGAAGGCCGTCGTTCAGTTGACCACCGAGTGTCTGATCTGGACCGGTAACGAGATGGTCCACCCCTTCCGGGAACACGCCACCCCCGCCCCGCGCGGCCACAAGGTGGCAGTGCCGGGGGAGGCCGGTGGCGGCGCACTGGCCCTGCAGTTGCTCTCCGACCACGCCGAGGAGCGCGGCGCCCGCGTCCTGCTCGACACCAAGGCCGAAGCCTTGTTCATCGACGACGGACGGGTGGTCGGGGCCAAGGTGCGCACCGCCGGGCGCGACAGCGTCATCCGGGCGAACAAGGGCGTGGTCATCGCGATGGGCGGCTTCGGCCAGAACGCCGAGATGGTCGCCGAACACGCGCCGGTACTGCAACGCACCTATGTCGTCGGCAGCCCCTATGACGACGGGCTGGGCATCCGGTTCGGGCTGGCCGCCGGGGGAGCGGCCGAGCACCTGGACACCCCCTTCCTGACCGCACCGTTCTACCCGCCGCAGCATCTGCTCAAGGGCATCCTGGTCAACAACCGGGGAGAACGGTTCGTCGCCGAGGACAGCTACCACGCCCGCTCGGCGGTGCACATCACCCGGCAGCCCGACGGAGTGGCCTACCTGATTCTGGACGAGGAGATCTTCGAGTACCCCTGGTTCGCGCGCAACGGCAACCTGAAACTGCTCGACGGCTACGAAACCGTCGAGGAGATGGAGCAGGGGCTCGGGATTCCCGACGGCAGCCTGGTGGCCACGATGGCCGCCTACAGCGCGGCCGCGGCCAACGGGGAGGACCCGGAGTTCGGCAAACACGAGAAGTGGCTCAAACCACTCGATCACGGCCCCTATGCGGCCTTCGACCTCAGTTACGGCAAGGCCCATTACGCCGGATTCACCCTCGGCGGGCTGCGCGTCGACGTCGACGGCCGGGTGCTGCGCGAGGACGGGGCCCGGTCGCCGGGCTCTATGCCGCCGGGGCGTCCGCGGCCACCATCGCCCTGGACGCCAACGGTTACTCCTCCGGCACCTGTCTGGGCACCGCGTCCTTCTTCGGCCGGCGCGCCGGCCGCCACGCCGGCACCTCCACCCACTGAAAGGCCCGATCATGTCCCAAGCAGCACGCGGCACCATCGTCCAACTCGGCTACCTGGTGTCGGACGTGAAAGCCGGCATGCAGCACTGGATCGACCACTTCGGGGTCGGCCCCTGGCTGCACATCGAGGGGGTCACCCTGACCGGAACCTTCGACGGGGAACCCACCGAGGTCACCATCGACGTCGCGATGGGGTACCAGGACCAGGTGCAGATCGAACTGATCGAGGTGACCAGCAGTTCACCCTGCCCCTACCTGAACCCCGATGGCAGCCGGATCCTCGGCTCGCACCACGTGGCCTGGTTGAGTGACGACCTGGACGCCGATGTCGCCGCCGCCGAGGCGCGTGGTCTGCGGGCCCGATTCCTGGCCGGCACCGCCACGATGCGGGTGGCCTACCTGGATTCGCCGGACCTGCCGGGCACCTGGTTCGAGCTGATCGAGAACCCGGGGATGCAGCAGATGATCGACGCCGGTATCGCCGCCACTCGGGACTGGGACGGCAGCAACCCGATCCACACGATGTTCCTGGGTGGCCGCTGACCGGTTCGTTCTACACTTGTGGAGTGAATCGAATTGCCGTAGTGGGTGCCGGGGTGGCCGGGTTGGCCCTGGCCGCGGGGCTCGACCCGGCCCGGTCTGCGGTGACCCTGCACGAACAACGGGACGACGAGCCCGTCCTCGGTAGCGCCTTCGCGATCTGACCGGACGTGCGCGCCGTGCTCGGTGAGTACGGTTTCGGTGCGCACCTGGCGGCGGTGACCATCCGGCCACCGGCGGTGGTCGTCCACCGCGGCGACGGACGGGTGCTGGCGGCCT
>JAAYAO010000325.1 GCA_012719335.1 Propionibacterium sp.
CCCGGCTACGACGAAGGACCGTTCGATCCCGAGCGAGTGGCCACGTGGATGCCCGTGGCCCAGTACATCGGCGGTGCCGAACACGCCACCCTGCACCTGCTGTACATGCGGTTCTTCACGAAGGTCTGCCGCGACCTGGGCCTGGTGGACTTCGATGAGCCCATGCTGCGCCTGATGAACCAGGGCCAGGTCATCAACAAGGGCCGGGCCATGAGCAAATCGCTGGGCAACGGCGTCGACCTGGGTGAACAGATCGACAACTACGGGGTGGACGCGATCCGGCTGACGATGGTCTTCGCCGGGCCCCCGGAGGAGGACATCGACTGGGCCGACCTGTCCCCGGCCAGTTCGCTGCGGTTCCTGCAGCGGGCCTACCGGTTGGCCGCCGATGTCACCAGCGAACCCGGCGCCGACCCGTCCGGCGGGGCGAAGGCGCTGCGCCAGGTCACCCACCGCACCCTGCACGAATCGAAGCAACTGCTCGACTCGCAACGGTTCAACGTGATGATTGCCCGGGCGATGGAGTTGGCCAATGCCGCCCGCAAGGCGATCGACGGCGAACCGGGCCCGGCCGACCCCGCGGTGCGCGAGGCGGTGGAGGCCCTGGCGATCATGCTGAGCCTGGCCGCCCCGTACGTGGCCGAGGAGATGTGGGAACTGTTGGGTCACGACCCCTCGGTCGCCGACGCCGGTTGGCCGGTGGTGGACGAGGCGCTGCTGGCGGCCGACGAGGTCACCTGCGTGGTGCAGGTACAGGGCAAGGTGCGTGCCAAGCTGCAGGTCGCCCCGGACATCGCCGACGCCGAGCTGGAGGCGCTGGCCCTGGCCGACGAGGGTGTGCAGCGCAGCCTCGCCGGACGGGAGGTCGCCAAGGTGATCGTGCGTGCCCCCAAACTGGTGAGCATCGTCCCGGCCAAGTAGCAACCCGCCCCGTCCGGCGCCGGCGTGTGGTCAGGCGTTCGGGCGCGGGGTGTGCGAGGAGTGATCGGACAGCGTCGCGCCCGGCGAGAGGTGCACGTGGCTGCGCTCCAGGGAACGGTGGATGACCCGCCATTCACCGTCGCGCTTCTGGTAGGTCTCGTGGTAGTAGCCGTAGCCGTGCAGCCAGTGCGCTTCCTCGCCCTGGTTCCAGTAGAGCATGTCCTCCATCATCCAGATGCCCTTCGCCTCGGTGGCCGACGAGAAGGTGATCTCCGGGGAGTGCGAGTGGTGGGTGGTGTCGACCAGCCGCAGGCCGGAGTCGAGAAACGTGATCGTCTCGTCCAGGGTGGTGGTCGAACCGGTGGTCTCCGAGATGTGCTCGGGCCAGTGGGTTGCCCGGAAGGCGTCCCAATCCTTGCGGTCCAGGGCGCGGTCCCGTCGGGCCTTCAACTGGCGGATCTGTTCGATCGCCACCAACCATTCGACATCGCTCATACCGTGATCGCTCATCGTGCTCTCCTTCATCGGGGAATCGGCACCGCCACCCGGGCGGGTGGTGCTGCGGTTCGGAGCAGGCTATGGGCGCGCGACGGGTCGTCCGGGCGACGGGGTCCGTTGACCGGGAGACCGTTTACCGCCGGTGTTCAGGCGGTGCCGGCCAACTGCAGGCCGTGCGCCTCGGCGACGCCGGGGGAGTAGAGCCGCCCACCGGAGGTGGTCAACCCGGGCAGCCGGTGCAGATCCGGCTCGGGCTCGGACAGTGCCGCGGCGACCTGCAGCACGTAGGGGCCGGTGGCGTGGGTGATGGCCTCGGTGGAGGTGCGCGGCACCGCGGCCGGCATGTTGGACACGCAGTAGAACAGGGACGAACCCACCCGGTACACCGGGTCGTCCAGGGTGGTCGGCCGGGTGTCGGCGAAGCAGCCGCCCTGATCGACGGCGATGTCGACCAGCACCGAACCGGTCGGCATGGTGGTGACCATCTCACTGGTGACCACGATCGGTGCCCGGGCGCCCTGCACCAGTACCGCACCGATCACCAGTTCGGCGCTGATGAGGGCTTCGGCCACCGCGTCGGGAGTGGACAGCAGCATCCGGCCGCGGCCGGCGAGGCGGGTCGAGAGCCGGTCGAGAGCGGCTTGTGAGGTGTCGAACACGGTCACGTCCGCGCCCAACCCGACGGCGACCTCGGCGGCTTCCGAACCGCTCATCCCGGCACCGAACACCACCACGTGGGAGGCCCCCGAACCGGGTACCGCACCCAGCAGCACACCCCGTCCACCGTGCGGGGCGAGCAGGGTTTCGGCACCGACCTGGGTGGCCAGTCGGCCGGCGATCCGGCTCATCGGGGCCAGCAGCGGCAGGCCGCCGTGCTCGTCGACGACCTCCTCGTAGGCCAGCGAGGTGGTGCCCGCGGCCAGCAGGGCCTCGGTGCAGGGCCGGTCCGCGGCCAGGTGCAGGTAGGTGAACAGGGTCTGATCGGCCCGCAGGAAGCCGTATTCGCTCGCCTGCGGTTCCTTCACCTTCATCACCAGATCGGCACCCCAGGCGTTCGCGGCGCTGACGATCTCGGCACCGGCCTGGCGGTACTCGTCGTCGAAGTGGTGGGAGTTGCTGCCCGCGCCGGATTCGACCAGCACCCGGTGCCCCTGCTCCCGCAACTGCCGCACCAACTGCGGAACGACCGCGACGCGGCCTTCGAAGATCTTGACCTCGCGGGGAACACCGACAGCAACCATCGGGCAATTGCACCACATGCCCGTGGAGTTATCCACACCGGTCCCGCACCCCGGAGCGTTGTCCACAGGTTGCTCGGTCGGCGGGGAAGTTGGGGCTCCGGCGTACCACTGTCACGGGTATGGGACACCCTTCCCGCTCGATGAGCCCGCAGGTGCGGGCCCGGCTGGAGCACATCGTCGCCGAAGGACGCGCCGAGCTCGCTGCGCCGGGTCCGCGCCTCGGCCTGCCCGAAACCGGCACCGACCCCGAGCCGATGCCCGATCCGGTCGGCGACGAGACCATTCGGCCGGTCGCGGGCCGGGCCCTCGCCGCACGGTTCGAACGGCGGCACCTGATGGTGATCGCCGCGGTGTTGCTGGTGGGTTTGCTGATCACCGGCGGCTGGTTGATCCGGGCTCGGGAGGTGGCCTCGGTTCCGATCGAGACGGTGGTTCCCGAAACCCCGCCGACCCCCCAGGCGCACCCCACCCCGACCCCGGAGCCGGTGCGGATCCGGGTGCATGTGCTGGGGGCAGTGACCACCCCCGGGGTCGTCACCCTGACCGAGGGTGCCCGGGTCGCCGACGCGATCGACGCGGCCGGCGGGTTGGCCGAGGACGCCCGCCCCGGTGAGTTGAACTTCGCCGCACCGGTGCCCGACGGTGCCCAGATCGTGGTGGGCGATCGCGATCGGCCCGGTGGTGAGGTACGTCCGGCCGGCCCCGCCACCGCCCCCGACGGTGGCCCGGCCGAACCGGGCGGGACGGGCGGCCC
>JAAYAO010000326.1 GCA_012719335.1 Propionibacterium sp.
CGTGGCGGTCCTCCACCTCGCACAGCAACACCCGGCGGCCACCACCGGCCAGGGCACACGCCAGGGCCGCGGCAACCGTTGTCTTACCGGTGCCGCCCTTGCCGCTGACAATGTGCAGGGAATGCCCCGTGGCGCGGCCGGCGGTCATGTTCGCCAAACTACCGGGTCGGCCCAACACACGTCGGTCGGGTCACGAACCCGGGTAGGGATGAGCGAGCTGTTCCGCGGTCAGTTCGACGTCCAGACCCTCCGCCTCGCGCAGGTGGTGCAGTTGGGCGATGGCGGACAACCGGGCCGCGAACTTCACATTGGCCGGGGCGTCGTCGTAGACGTGCTCCACCACCGCGTCCGGGGTGCGGTGCCCGGCCGACACCGCCGCGCGCACCTGCGCCAACCGTTCCCGGCGGTGGCTGCGGTAGTACTGCAACACCTCGATCGGGGTGGTCAGTACCGGGGCGTGGCCCGGCAGCAGTTCGGTGACGCCGTGGTCGTGACAGGCTTGTTCCATCAGGTCCAGGGACGCGAAGTAACTGGTCAGGCTGCCGTCGGGCGGCACGATCACCGTGGTGCCGCGGCCCAACACCATGTCGCCGGTGAGCAGCCGGCCCGGCTCCTCGGGGGCGGTGTGCACGAAACCGATCGAGTCGTCGGTGTGCCCGGGGATGTGCAGCACTCGCACCGCCGCGCCGTTGCCCAGTTCGATCTGGTCGTCGCCGCGCAACGGTTCGCCGACACACAGGTCGGGGTCGAAGGCCCGGATCGGCGGGTTACCGGCACGGGCGGCCAGGGGGCGGGTCGCCTCGATGTGATCGATGTGGCGGTGGGTGACCCAGATTTCCTCGACCGTGCCGGCCAACTCGATGATCGCGCTCAGGTGGCCCGGATCGTCCGGGCCCGGGTCGACCACGATCATGCCGCCGTCGGTGGGCAGGAACCAGGTGTTGGTGCCGTCCAACGACATCGGGCCGGGGTTCGGGGCCAGGATGTGCTTGGGCCCCAGCGGCCCCGGTGGGGCGGTGTCGGGCCAGGCGAAACTGCTCATCGCTCATCTCCGGGGTAGTACCACTCGTACGTGTCGTCGACCAGCCGGATCTCGCCGAGCACCGGTTCGACGATCCGGTCGGAGGCGGCGGCCACCACCGCATCGAAGCTGCCCAGGTCGGCCATCTCCTTCAACACCGACCAGGTCGGCGCCAACAGTTGGATCACCCCGGCGTCGTGGGCGGCCTGTGCATCGGCCGGACGCATCCAATCGGCCCGGTCGGCCTCACCGGACACATCGCGGGCCTGTTGCCCCTCGGGCAACCGGGCGACGAAGAACCAGGTGTCGTAGCGGCGGGACTCGAACACCGGAGTGATCCACCGGGCCCAGAGCCACAGGTCCTCCGGGGTCAGGTGCAGGTCGGCCTCCTCGGCCAGCTCCCGCACCGCCGCAGCCCGGATCGGGTCGGGGGCGGACAGGTCGATCGGGTCGACCGCGCCGCCGGGGAACACCACCCGGTTCGGGGCGAACGTCATCTTGCCGTGCCGCATCATCAGCCACACCTTGGCATCGCGTCCGTCGGCATCGAACACGATCACGGTCGCGGCATCACGCGGGGTGACCCCCTCGGTGATCGTCAGCCAGTCGCGCATCCGCGGCGGCGCGGTGCCGGCGTCGGTGATGATCCGCGGCACATGGCGCAGCACGTCATGGGAGTGCGAGGCCAATCAACCCACCTCCACCAACAGTTCGAGTTCCACCGCCGCATCCAGGGGAAGGGCGGAGACGCCCACCGCGCTGCGGGCGTGGTCGCCGGCGGCGCCGAAGATCTCGCCCAACAGCAGGGACGCACCGTTGGCCACCTTCGGCTGTTCGGTGAAGAACGGTGAGGAGGCGACGAACACGGTCAGCTTCAGCACCCGGGTGATCGCGTCCAACCCGCCGGCCTGTTCGGCGGCCGCGGCCAGCGCGTTCAGGGTGGCGTGGCGGGCCTGCTCGACGGCCTCGTCCAGGGTGATCGCGTCGCCGACCTTGCCGGTGCCGGGCAACTCGCCGGCCACGAAGGGCAACTGACCCGAGGTGTACACCAGGTTGCCGGTGCGCACCGCGGGCACGTAGGCCGCCACCGGTGCAGCCACCGGCGGCAGGGTCAGGCCCAGCTCGCGCAGGCGTTCGCTCGGGGAGCTCACTGGGCGAGGGGTCGCTTGAAGTAGGCGACGAGGTTCTCCGGGTTGGGGCCCGGAACCAGTTGCACCAGCTCCCAACCGTCCTGGCCCCAGTTGTCCAGGATCTGCTTGGTGGCGTGAATCAGTACCGGCGCGGTTGCGTATTCCCACTTGGTCATGGCGCCCACCTTAGATGCCGATGGACCGTACCGGGGGTTGGTTCACCGGATAGTGGAAACCGATTCGCTCAGCGGGCGCGCTTCTCCAGCCGGTCGATGTCCAACAGGGTGACCGAGCGGGGCTCGAGCCGGATCCAGCCCCGGGCGGCGAAATCGGCCAGGGCCTTGTTGACGGTTTCCCGGGATGCGCCGACCAGTTGGGCGAGTTCCTCCTGGGTCAGGTCGTGGTGCACCACGACCGCATCGGCCCGCGGTTCACCGAACCGTTCGGCCAGGTCCAGCAGGGCCTTGGCGACTCGTCCGGGCACATCGGAGAACACCAGGTCGGCGACCACCTCGTTGGTGCGGCGCAGCCGCTTGGCGAGCTGCCCGAGCAGGCCGAGGGCCACCTCGGGACGCTCCGACAACCACTTCTCCAGGTCGGCGTGTTCCAGGCACCGCAGTTTGCAACTGGTCACCGCGGTCGCGGTGGTGGATCGCGGGCCGGGGTCGAAAACCGACAGCTCGCCGAACATCTGCCCCGGGCCGAGTACGGCCATCAGGTTCTCCCGGCCGGCGGTGCCGACCCGACCCAGTTTCATCTTGCCGTCGACCACCACGTACAACTGGTCGCCGACATCCCCTTCGTGGAAGAGCACGGCGCCCCGGTGCAGCCGGATCGTCGTCATGGCCGCGGCCAGCGCACCGGCCGCCTCACCGTCCAAGCCATGAAACAGCGGTGCTTGCTTCAACACGTCTGGGTCCACTGGTAGCCCTCCTGCACTATGTGTTGGATCACATTACCGCTCCGGATGTAAGCGGCGTCACCCCGGTGCCCACGGGCGCCTAAGCTGGCTGCCATGTCCGAATCCGCAACGCGCGCGCCGCTGGCCCTGGTGCGCCGCGCCCGCCGGATGCACCGGATGCTCGCCGAGCTGTACCCCGAGGCCCGCTGCGAGCTCGATTTCGGATCCCCCTTCGAGTTGTTGATCGCCACCATCCTGTCGGCCCAGACCACCGACAAACGGGTCAACGCCGTCACCCCGGAGTTGTTCCGACGCTGGCCGGACGCCCCGTCCCTGGCCGGGGCGGAGATCGCCGAGGTCGAGCAGTTGTTACACCCCTTGGGCTTCTATCGGGCCAAGACCGGCACCATCATCGGCACCGCCGCGGCGCTGACCGAACACCACGACGGTGCGGTGCCGGGCCGGTTGGCCGACCTGGTGAAACTGCCCGGGGTGGGCCGCAAGACCGCCAATGTGGTGCTCGGCAATGCCTTCGGGGTGCCGGGGATCACCGTCGACACACACTTCGCCCGGCTGGTGCGGCGCTGGGGGTGGACCGCTGCCGACGACCCGGTGAAGATCGAACACGAGGTGGGGGCGTTGTTCGTGAAACGTGAGTGGACGATGCTCAGCCACCGGGTGATCTGGCACGGTCGACGCCGCTGCCACGCCCGCAACCCGGCCTGCGGCGCCTGCCCACTGGCCTGGCTGTGCCCGGCCTTCGGCGAGGGCGAGGTCGACCCGGTGAAGGCGCGGAAACTGGTGCGGGAGCCGCGGGGATGAGCGTGACGAGCAGGCTGCGGACGGTCGCGGCGGTGCTGCTGGCCGGGATCGTGGTGACCGGCTGCGCCTCGACCACCCCGGTGCAACCGGTCGGGGAGCCGAGCACCGAACAACGTCCCACCGACACCACCGGTCAGGGGGATCTGGTGGCGCAACGCCGCGCCGCCGGGATCGCGGACTGCCCGGTCACCGACCCCGAGGTGGCCGCCCACCCCGAGGGACTGCCCGACCTGACCCTGGATTGCCTCGGCGGGGACACCCGGGTGCGGCTCGCCGGGCTGCGCGGCCAACCGATACTGGTGAACGTGTGGGCCCAGTGGTGCGGGCCGTGTCGCACCGAGGCGCCCTTTCTGCGCGAGGCGGCCGAGCAGCGTCCGGATGTGCTGATGCTGGGCATCGACTTCGACGATCCCGACCCGGCCGCGGCGATCGACTTCGCCGGTCAGGCCGGCTGGGGGTGGCCGCAGATCGCCGACCCGGACAAGCAGATCGCTCCCGGCCTGCGGGTGATCGGCCCACCGCAGAGCTTCCTGGTCGACCCGTCGGGTCGGATCGAGTACGTCCATGTCGGGCCCTTCACCTCCACCGATCAGCTCCTGGATCTGCTGGACGAGCACCTGCCGCAGTGACGGTGCCGGTGCCGGCCGAGCGCGGACGAACCCGGCCTGCCCGACCGGGACGGGACGACGCGATTCGGGTACAACGGCTACAGTCTGGCCATGCCCTTGCCCGAGTCGATGAGCACCCTGGCCGCCCGGTTGGCGTCGCCGGTGGTGTTGTCGGGCCTGCTCGCCGAACGGCCGGCCCGGGGCGGGGCACAGGCCTCGGTGCTGGCCCTGATCGCCGAGGAACAGTCCGGGCCGGACCTGCTGTTCATCGAGAAATCCTCGCTGCTGCGCAAACACGCCGGGCAGATGGCGTTTCCCGGGGGGCGGGCCGAACCGCACGACCCGGACCCGATCCACACCGCGCTGCGGGAGGCCGAGGAGGAGACCGCGGTCGACCCGTCCTCGGTGGAGGTGCTCGGTGCGCTGCCGGCCGCCCACGTCAGCAACAGCGGGTTCGACGTGACCTGCGTGGTGGGCTGGTGGCGCGAACCCGGCCCGGTCTACCCGGCCGACCCCGGTGAGGTCGCGGCCGTGCACCGGATTCGGGTGGCCGACCTGATCGAACCGCAACGCCGCGGCAGCGTGCTGTACAACCCGAGTGCCTGGGGGCCGGCGTTCAACCTGGGTGAGTTGTTCATCTGGGGGCTGACCGCCCACCTGCTCGACGCGCTGCTCGACCTGGCCGGCTGGTCACAGCCCTGGGACAACCAGTCCTTCGTGGAGGTGCCGCCCCGGTTCGGGATCGGATTCCATCCCAACTCACGCGTCGACGAGCACTGACGACCCGGGCCGGGCGGGGGACGTCAGCGGGCCAGTTGCTTGCCCTGCTCGCGAGCCGCCAGCTCGGCCTGCACCTGCTCGCCACCCAACGAGACCGCCTGCTTGGCGGCGGCGACGGTGGCCTGAGCCTGCGCGATGGTCTTCTCCGGGGCCTTCGCCTTGGCCACCTGCGACTTGCCGATCAGCGCCAGAATCGCCGCGATGATCAGCCCGAGCACCGCCATCGTGACGAAGCCGAGCAGCACCGACAACAGGCCGGAGAACTCGAACAGTTCGCGCCACAACAGGGCGAAACCGAACGACCCGGCCCAGATCAACAACACCAAGGCGGTGACGCCGAACACCGCGGCCCCGGCGAACATGCCGCCACCGACGCCGGCTTTCTTCGCCGAGCGGCCCAGTTCGAGCTTGGCGAGTTCCAACTCGCCGCGCACCACCACTTTGACGTCATCGGTGATGTTCTTGATGATGTCGCCGACCTGGTCAGCCATCGAAGTCTCCTCGCCCAATGTCGTTCCGTCCGCGCCAGCCTAGTGCACACTGTGCATCATGACTGTCAGCCAACCCGCAGTTCGGTATGCCCACGCCGTCGATCGTCGCGATGTCGATGCTCTCGCGGCCCTGTTCACCCCCGAGGCCGTGTTCGTCCTCGACCCGGCCATGGCCCAACCCGGCCAGCCGGGCCACTGGGAAGGACGTGATGCGATCGCCGAGGGGGTGATCGCCGGTGTCACCGGCCTGATCGCCACCCGGCACGAGACCTGCGGCCAGACCGTGCAGGTCGATGGGGATACCGCCACCACCCACACCTACTGCCAGGCCCACCACATCTTCGAGCGCAAGGGCGTGCCCACCGACGAGGTGATGGCCCTGCAATACCGCGACACGCTGCAGCGCTCCGGTGACGACTGGTTGATCAGCCGCCGCGAGGTCTTCCTCGACTGGTCCTGGCGGCAGGAAGTGCGGCTCCCGAAACGCGACTGAGCGGGGTCGGGGCGCCGCCCCGCGGTGGGGCAGCGCCCGGCCCCGTGACCGAAAACGACGCGAATCCGGCTCCGTTCTGCCCGGAAAGGGGCCGTGAGCCCGATTTCGTGTCGTTTTCGGTCACGGGTGGCTCCGGGGTCGCCCGTGCGACGGCGCCGGGGCTCAGGACGGCCGGGGCGTCCGGCCGGCCTCCAGGTCGGCCACCACCTGCACCGACTGCACCCGGGTGCCCAGGTGTGCGGCCGATTCCTCGGCGGTGGACAGCCAGACCGCGGCCCGCGCCGGTACCTGCGGCGGGTTGGTCGCGGTGTGTTCGGCGACCTTCTCGGTGCCGCCCCGGGCGACACCGGATTCGGTGATCACGAAGCCGGGGTCCAAGTTGAAGGCGCGTACCCCCTGCGGCCCGAACTCGGCGTTCACCATGCCGGCCAATCGGCCGAAGGCCGCCTTCGAGGCCGCATACGACAGCCCCCAGCCGCCCTCACCGGCGGGCTTGGGCGGGTCGAGGTAGGCCGAGCCGGAGATGATGTTGATGAAGGTACCCCCGCCGCCGGCGAGCATGTGCGGGACGACCGTGCGGGTCAGGGCGATCTGGTGCAGGAAGTTGCCCCGCCACATCGCCTCGGCATCGGCGAACTTGATGTCCAGCAGCTTGTCCATGTTGCCCTCGGTCTGGGCGTAGGCGTTGTTCACGCACACATCGAGCCGGCCCAGCTCGGCCACCACCTGATCGGCGACGGACTCGACCTCGGCGAGGTTCAACAGGTCCATCCGGATGGTGGCCACCGTGGCCCCGTGCGAGGCGAGCTCGTCGCGGGCCGATTCCAGGGAACCGGGTACCGAGACCTCGTCCGACCCGGTGCGGGCCTTGACCCGGCCCTCGCCCTCGCGCACGGTGCGTGCGGTGATCGCCACGTCGAAGCCGGCTTTGGCGAACTCGACCGCGGTGGCGCGTCCGATACCCCGGCTGGCCCCGGTGACCAGAACGACCGGCCGGCTCACAGGAAACGCTCCCGGCCGTAGTTGCTGAATTCGGTGTCCAAGGCTCTCTTCTCCTCCTCGGTCATGGCGTGGTACTCCACCGGCCCCCGACCCACCCAGCGGTACACCAGTTCATCGGTGTGCCACTTGTCGGCCTGCAGGTCACGTTTGAGCACTTTGTTCGAACCGGTCACCGGCAGGTTGCCCGACACCCGGACGAATCGTGGGGTTGCCTTCGTGCCCAGGTCGGCCTGGTCACGCAGGAAGGCGGCGAAGTCGGCCGGGTCGAAGTCGGCCGGCGAAGCGACCTCGATCGCGGCCATCGCCTGATCGCCCGAGCGCGGGTCAGGCACGGCGAAGACGCCGCAGGCGATGGTGGCGGGGTAGCGGCGCAGCACGTGTTCGATGATCAACGCGGAGGTGTTCTCCCCGTCGATCCGGATCCAGTCACCCTTGCGGCCGGCGAAGTAGATGAAGCCCGCCTCGTCGACGTATCCGAGGTCACCGGTCCAGTACCAGCCGTTGCGCAACCGTTCGGCGTCGGCCTCGTCGTTCTTGTAGTACCCCTCGAAGGCGCGGGCCCCCTCGATGTTGATCATCTCGCCGATCGCCTCGTCGGGGTTCTGGACGATGCCGTGCTCGTCCAGGATCGCGGCGGGCCGCTCCTCGAAAGTGTCGGGGTTGACGATCTTGATCCCGGCGTGGGCCGGACGACCCAGGGCGCCACCGGGGGCATCGGGGTCCAACTTCACCGAACCGGCACCCTCCGACGACCCGTAGCCCTCGTACAACTGGGCGCCGAAACGGCGGACGAACTCCACCTTGTCGTTCGGGGAGGCTTCGGTGCCGAACCCCCGCTGCAGGGTGTTGTCGATGTCGTCGGGTTGCTCGGGGGTGGCCATCAGGTAGCCGAGCGCCTTGCCCACGTAGGTGAAGAAGGTGGCACCGAAGAAGCGGACGTCGTCGAGGAACTTCGAGGCGGAGAACTTCGGCGTGAGCGCGACGGTGGCCCCGTTCACCAGGGCCGGCGCCCACAGGGCCATCAATGCGTTGCCGTGGAACATCGGCATGCAGCAGTAGTCGATGTCGTCGCGGGTGTGGAAGTACTTGCGGGTGTTGAAGTGACCCAGCCACACCAGCCGGCGCTGCGAGCACTTCACGGCCTTCGACCGGCCGGTGGTGCCGGAGGTGAACAGCAACAGGTGCAGCGACTCCGGGCCGACCCCCTCGGCGGCGGCCGGTTCGACCCGCTCGCGCAGTTCGGCGACCCGGGCCAGGTACCCGGGGTCGTCGACCAGCAGGAACCGGTCCGGGCCCAGGCCGTGGTCGAGCCCGCCCAGCCGCTGCATCCCGGCGGTGTCGGTGACGATCAGTTGGCAGTCGACGAAACGCAACTCATCGGCCAGTTCGGCGTCGCCCCGGGTGGGGTTGATGCCGACGATGGTGGCACCGACCAGCGCGGCCCCGCCCAGCCAGAAGGCGAAGTCGGGAACGTTCTCCAGCAGCACGCCGATGTGGAAGGGGCCGTCGGTGCGCAGCTCCTGGGCCAGGGCACCGCGGGCGGCCGACTCGCGCACCACCTCGTCCCAGGTCCAGGTCTGTTCCCGGGTACGCAGGCCGGGGTGGTCGTCACCCAGCCGCGCCAACAGAGCCGTGGCGATGTCCGGGTAATCGTCCGGACGAGGCGTGCGTGGGTCGTCGGTCACATCGGTCATGGGTGGGCCCTCCTCGCGGGCACACGCTAATCATCCGCCGGGTGGATGTGACGGGCCGATCCCGCTACCCGGGAGGGCTACTTCTCCCAGGCCGGTACCGGGCTGGGTCGGCGCCGCCGCAGCAGCACGGTGGCGATCACCGCCGACAGCACCGAGCCGATCAGCACCGCGGCCTTCGCCGCGTCCAACAGGGCCGGGTCCCCGGGGAAGCTCAGTTCGGTCACCAACAGGGCGACGGTGAAGCCGATGCCGCCGAGCATCGCCACCGAGAAGACGTCCGACCAGCGCAGCCCCTCGGGCAGTGCGGCCTTGGTGATCCGGGCGGCGAGCCAGGCCGCCCCGGAGATGCCGATCACCTTGCCCACGATCAGGCCGGCGATGATGCCCAGGGCCACCGGTTCGGTGACGATCCGCTGCAGGGCCGGGCCGGTGACCACCACGCCGGCCGACATCAACGCGAAGATCGGCACCGCGATGCTGGACGAGATGGGGCGCCAGAAATGCTCCCACCGATCGATCGGGTCGAGGGTTTCGGCGGCCGAGGTGCGGGTCAACAACCCCAACAGCACCCCGGTGATGGTGGCGTGCACCCCGGAGGAGTACATGCACCACCAGGCGATCAGGAACAGCACCAGGTAGATCGGCCAGGCGTCGATCCGGGCCCGTTGCAGCACGAACCAGACCAGGGCACAGGCCAGCGCCCCGCCCAGCCAGGCCCAGGCCAGGGAGCTGGTGAACACCACCGCGATCACCGCGATCGCGCCGATGTCGTCCACGATCGCCAGAGTCAGCAGGAAGGCCCGCAAACCGACCGGCAGCCGGGGGCCGGCCAGGGCGAGCACGGTCAACGCGAAGGCGATGTCGGTGGCCATCGGAATCGCCCAGCCGTCGGTGCGGCCTCCGTCCATCGTCAGGTTGATCGCCAGGTAGAGGCCGGCCGGGACGATCATGCCGCCGATGGCGGCCGCGATCGGCACCATGGCCTGGGCCGGACGCCGCAGCGATCCGGCGGTCAACTCACGTTTCAGCTCCATGCCGGCCACGAAGAAGAACACCGTCAGCAGGCCGTCGGCGGCCCAGTGCTGCAGGTTCAACGGGCCCAGGTAGGTCTGCTGGACGGCGTGGTACGAGGCGGTGTGCAGGTTGGCCCAGGTGATCCCGGCGACCGCGGCGACCAACATGAAGATGCCGCCGAAGGTTTCCGTCCGCAGTACATCGGAGATCGCGATGGCGTCTTGCCGGTCGGGCCGCGGGAACAAGACGAGCGGACGGCGGCGGCGCTGATTCATCGGTCTCCTTGGGTAGCAAGATTGTTTTGCCGAC
>JAAYAO010000035.1 GCA_012719335.1 Propionibacterium sp.
AGCCGGACCAGTTCGTCCAGGTTCGGGATTTCGTAATCGGTCAGTTCGATGTCGGGCATGGAGTGAGTCTATTTCCGCTCCGTCCCCGCCGAATGTGCAGGGTAAGGCGCCGCACCCGGGCCCCATACGCCGGTTGAGCAGGCCGCGCAGCGGCCGTGTCGAAACCCCCAGCCGCTGGCTTCGACTCGGGCCCACGGCCCGGCTCAACCGCTGCGGTTCGAGTCAGAACCGCGGCTGGTTGTCGTCGCCTTCTTCGCCGATCAGTTCGGCGCCCAGGTATTCCTTGAGCAGTTCGGCCTGGGAGGTGGCCGAGGTCTCATCGATCACCACGGCCCCTTCGGCCTCGGATTCGTCGAAGTCATCGGCCGGTTCCTGGTCGGGCACCGCCCGCAGGTGCCGGGTGGGGCGGATCTGCTCCTTCGCGTCGGCCACACTCCGACCGATGGCGCCGGGGTCCGCAGCAGGCGGGGCGGCCGCGGCGTCGCCGGCCGGGGCGTAACGATCATCCGGCGGGGCCGGATCGTCCCACGGGTCGGGTGGTGGATCCTCGTGGTGCCTCGGCGCCTCGGCCGCGGCCCGCAACCGGTTGGCCTGCTGCCCCGTCGGGCCCGGTTGCCGGTTCGGCTCGGGTTGGGGTTCGGGGTTCGGCTGCGCGGCCGGAGGTTCGCGGTGTTGCGGGGCCGGACGCTGCTCGGTGCGCGGTTCGGCCTGGCGTGGCGGTTCGGGGCGGCGTTGCCCGCCCCGTCCGCGCGGTGCGGCGGCCGCACCGTCGACGATCGTGGCGATCCGCAGATTCGCGCCCACCACCTCAACCAGGGCATCGGCGAGAATGTCCTGCGATCCGCCGCTGCCGAACCGGTCCCGGGCGCCGGCGTTGGCCAGGGCCAGGGTGAGCACCCCGTCGGCCACCTCGACCACCTGGGCGTTCTGGCTGAGCAGAATCCAGGTGAACCGGCGACGGCGTTTCACCTCTTCCAACACATCCGGCCAGAGTCGGCGCAGGTCGGCGGTGCTCAGCCCGGCACCGGCCGCGGGCTGGGTAGTTGTGGGCTGTGCTGGTGCCGGCGGCTGGTCGTCGGCCGAGTGATCGGGGGCCGGCGGGGGCGTGGCGGCCGGTGGTTGCTCGGGCCGGGTCGGCTCCTGCGGGACGGATGCCCCGGTCGGCTGCGGGGCCGGCTCGGTGTCGGGCTCCGGCGCATGGGGCTCCGGTGCGCGGGGCTGCGGGGGCTCGGCTGCCGCCGGTGGGGTGCCGGGTGGCGGGGCGACCGGTTCGGCGCCCCGATCACCGGTGACATCCCGCGGCGCCTCGGCGGGCGGCCCGGCCGGTGCTTCCGCGGGCGCAGCGGGCCGCTGCGCGGTGCTCGGCCGTTGGGGCCGTTGCGGGGCCCGTTGCCGGGGACGTTCGGCTCGCTGGTCACCGTCGAGTTCGTCGCTGACCGGCCCGTCCACCCCGACCCGGCGTTCCAACCGGTCGATCCGGGCATGCAGGCCCCGGCCGTCCAGATCGGCGACCGGCAGCAACACCCGCGAGCACATCAACTCCAGATGCAATCGCGGTGCGGTGGTGCCCCGCATCTCGGTGATGCCCTTGGCCAGCACCTCGGCTGCCCGGGTCAGCTCCCCCGCCCCCAGGGCGGCACCTTGTGAAATGAGTCGTTCGGCCTGGTCGGCGGCCACGTCCACCAGCCCGGAGCTGATCGCGTCCGGTACCTGGGTGATGATCACCAGATCGCGGAAGCGGCGCAGCAGATCCTCGGCGAATCGGCGCGGGTCCTGCCCCACTTCGATCACCTTGTCGACGGTGGCGAACACCCCGGCACCGTCACCGGCGGCGAACGCGTCCACGATCTCGTCCAGCAACGAATCGGGGGTGAACCCCAACAGGGCGGACGCCTGGGCGTAGGTCACGCCCTCTTCGGCGGCCCCGCCGAGCAGTTGGTCGAGCACCGACAACGAGTCGCGCACCGACCCCCCGCCGGCGCGCACCACCAGCGGCAACACGGTGCGCTCGATGTTGACGCCCTCGGATTCGCACACCTCGGCCAGGTAGTTGCCCAGGGCCTTCGGCGGCACCAGCCGGAACGGATAGTGATGGGTGCGCGACCGGATGGTGCCGATCACCTTCTCGGGCTCGGTGGTCGCGAAGATGAACTTCACGTGCGGCGGCGGCTCCTCCACCACCTTCAGCATCGCGTTGAAGCCGGCCGTGGTGACCATGTGGGCCTCGTCGACGATGTAGATCTTGTAGCGCGAGTGCACCGGGGCGAAGAACGCCCGCTCCCGCAGATCGCGGGCATCGTCCACACCACCGTGGGAGGCCGCGTCGATCTCGATCACGTCGATGCTGCCCGCACCCCCGCGGGCCAACGCCCGGCAGGAGTCGCATTCCCCGCAGGGCACCGGGGTCGGCCCTTGGGCACAGTTCAGCGCCCGGGCCAGAATCCGCGCCGAGGTGGTCTTGCCACACCCGCGCGGGCCGGAGAACAGGTAGGCGTGGTTCACCCGGTTGTTGGTCAGCGCCCGCTGCAACGGTTCGGTGACATGCTCCTGACCGATCACCTCGGCGAAGGTCTCCGGCCGGTAGCGGCGGTACAGGGCCAGCAGGGCTTCGGGCCGGTCGTCCGACGGTGGCGGCACGTCGATGAGTGCGGCCTCACCGGCCATCGCCAGGGCGGGGTCTTCATCGAACGGTTCGCTCACAAGGGCAACCCTAGGCGAGGGCACCGACAGTTTTCACCACGGTGACCACTGATAATTCGAGGACGGGCCGCCGGCAGGGACATCGGCGGAGAGAATAAGGGGCCCCCCGCACACCCGAAAGAGCTCACTTACCCTTGCTGCCTTCCGGCCCTGGGGGAGTTGGGCGAGATAACGCCGCACGGGGGACCTTCGAGCAAGGCTACCCGAAGATCGTCCCGGGTCGAAACGCCCGGCCCGAACACCCGTCCGCCCCCGTCGGATCACCGGCGGCCGCCGTACCCCGAGGGTCTGCGAATCAACGGTTTGGCCCGAGCCGAAGGGTTTGGATAAGATCGCCGATGGAGGATTCGCCTAGAGGCCTATGGCGCTCGCTTGGAAAGCGGGTTGGGCTCACGCCCTCACGAGTTCGAATCTCGTATCCTCCGCCACCCGGGGCTCCCCGTGATCACCTGATCGCGGGGAGTTTCTCGTTGCTGTGGGTGTCGGTGTGTTCGTGTTTCGTGCGGGTCACCGATCGCCACCCGGCGGCCACGACCATCGCGGTCACCAGCATCAACCCTCCCCCGGCGGTCGCCGGCGTGAAAGCAACCTGCAGCGGGACGGTTCCTCGTAGCCGGGCGTAACCACCGGCAACGGCGACCAGCGCCCCGACGTACATCGGCGCGTCCGGCACCATCGAACCGATCACCAGCGCGAACACCGGCAACCCGAGGCGCCACGAGGTCAGCACGAAGGTGGGGTGGGCCGGGGTGAACGACACTCGTCCACGAGTACGCCGCGGTGGGCTCCGGCCGGCTTCAGCCGAGCAGCGCCTCCAGCCGGGCGGCCCAGCCGAGCAGCCGCGTGTCCTCCCAACGGGGAGCGGTGATCTGGAGGCCGAGCGGCAGGGCGCCGGGGGCCGGGGTGACGGGGATGGTGATCGCCGGCACCCGGGCCGCGCTCCACGGTTGGCAGAAGTCGGAGCGGCCGGTGTGGTGCAGCCCGACCGGGGCCGGGCCGAAGGACGCCGGGCTGAGCACGACGTCCACCCGGCTCAGGGTTTGGTCCACCCCCGGGCGCAACCGTTCCATCTCGGCGATCGCGTCGACGTACTCGGTCAGGCCGAGGGCGAGGCCGCGTTCGATCAGGCCCGCGGTCTGCTCACGGCAATGTGGGGCCTCGGCGGCCAGCGATCGGGCGCCCTCGTAGGCGTTGATCAGCCCGTGCAGTTCGCGCAACCGGCCGATCGGCAGGGTGAGCTCGACCAGTTCTGCCCCGGCCCCGGTGACCACGTCGCCGACCAGCCTCAGGGCGTCGAGCATTTCGGGTGCGCAGCCGGTCAGGTCGGCCGCGGGCAGCATCCCGACTCGGGGCGCCGCCCCATGACTGAAACCGCGAGGATGCGGCTCACCGCGGCCATTATGGCTTCCGTGATCCGTATTCCTGCGGTTCCGGTCGGGCTCGGGCACGACCCCGGCGATCACCTCGGCGCCCCGGGCCACGGTGGCGACGTCGCGGGCGATCACCCCGACGGTGTCGAAGCTCGGGGCGAGCTGCATCACCCCCGAGGTGGGCACCAGCCCGTAGGTGGGTTTGTAGCCGACCACCCCGCAGTAGGCGGCCGGCCGGATGATCGAGCCACCGGTCTGCGTGGCCAGCGCGACATCGACCATCCCGGCCGCCACAGCCGCGGCCGACCCCGAGGACGAGCCACCGGGGGTGCGGGTCGGGTCGAGTGGATTGCGGGTCTCCGGAGCATCGCGATAGGCGAACTCGGCCGTGGTGGTTTTGCCGACCACGGTTGCGCCGGCTGCGCGCAGGGCCGACACCACCGCGGCATCCCGTCCGGTGTGCCGGCCCGCGTAGTGAGCCGAGCCCAGGGCGGTGGGCATGTCGGCGGTTTCGATCACGTCCTTGATGCCGGCGGTGAGCCCGGCCAGGGGCGCGGTGCCGTCGGCCACCGCAGGAGCCTCGTGTTCGGCCGCTGCGGGTGCCAGGTGGACGAAGGCGCGAACCTCGGGTTCCCGGTCGAAGCGGGTGGCTCGGTCGGTCATGCCGGAACCCGGGCAACGATGGAGTTCATGCCGGCCAGTCAAGCAGGTTCGCCCGGCCGGCACCGGCGACCGGCACCGACCGGTCAGGTGCGTCGTCGGAAGAGTCCGCCGAGGAAACCGCGCTTCTTCCGCGGCGCCTCCGCGACCAGGGGCTGCCGGTCGGTCAGGACGCCCTCGCGGTAATCCTCCTCGAGGAATGCCTCGAAATGCTCCTCGCCGCCGACCTGCAGTTTGTAGTCCATCTCCATCTCTTCGAGCGGGTACAAGCCCCACAGGTAGACCTCCCGGCCCTCGTGCTGCACGATCAACGCCTCCGGCGGTAGGGAGGTGGCCGGGGCCAGCATCACTCCCGCGTAGGGCGAACCC
>JAAYAO010000327.1 GCA_012719335.1 Propionibacterium sp.
CGCAGCAACGCCACGATCTGCACCGCGGCCCACAGGATCGCCGGTTCGGTCGCGTCACCGGTGTTCACCGCATCGATGGCGTCGTCGAGGGCGCCGCGGCGGTTCACGTCGCTGACCGTCTCGTCGGAGGCCACCAGCAGCGGGCCGAAGGCTTCGTCCTCGAGTCCGTATGCCTCGTTGACCTGCCAGCCCGAGGTGAACGACATGTTCGTCATGTCGACAGAATCTAGCTCAGAGATCCTTCGGCCCGATGCCGGAGTCGGCGAAAAGTCCGTGGTGCACCCGTTCCCAGATCTCCGGGGTCGACGCGGCCAGCAGGCCCCCGCCCCGGGTGTCGATGGTGTACGGGGCCCCGTCGATGCGGCGCGCCACCCCACCGATCTCGTTGACCATCAGGATGCCGGGCAGGTGATCCCACGGCTTGGAGCCGCGGTAGATCAGGTAGTCGGTCTCCCCGACCGCCAGCCGCGGGTAATCGACGCCACAACACCAGGCGGCGGTGCGCACCGGCGCCAGGCCGTGCTCCACCTCGTTCAGGGTCGCGCTGTGCGGGGCGACCCCGACCCACCGGGCCGGGTCGGCCGGTGAGATCGGACGCTGCACCCGTTCACCGTTGCGCCACAGGCCCCCGCCGCGTTCGGCGACGAAGGCCTGCTGGTGCATCGGCTGCCAGATCCACGAGCGCACGGTTTCACCGCGGTGCACCTCGGCGACCATCACCGCGTGGTCGTCGTGGCCGTTCACGTAGTTGCGGGTGCCGTCGATCGGGTCGATCAGGAAGAGTTGGTCGGGTTCGGCCAGCCCGTCCAGCAGGGCCGGGTCGGCCGCGGTGGCTTCCTCACCGATCACCACCGCTCCGGGGAAAGCGTCCCGCAACCGGGTGGTGAGCTCCTGTTCGGCCTGCCGGTCGGCGACCGTGACGAGGTCGCCGGGGCTTTTCTCGAACACCTCGTCGTCGTCGAGGGAACGGAACTGGGGGGTGATGATCTGCGCCGCAACTTCCTGCAGCATGCCGAGCACGTCAGCCGAATCCATGCCCTCAGTCTAGGGCGCCGGGCCGCACGGTGCTGCCGGCCGTCGTCGGCGGACGCCCGGGTCGGTGCGGCGGGGGCGCCACCCGGGTGCGATTGCCGCTCAGTGGAAGCTTCGGCCGAACCAAGCGCTCGTCCGGTAGCCAAGGGGGTGTGCCGCGGTTGCGCACCCACCCGAGCTCCGAGGAGAACCATGGATCGCACGACGTTGCCCCCGACCCCCGGTACCAGCGACGGCCGTTTCACCTCCCCCAGTGTGGCCGCGAGCCCGCAGGGGACACCGAACGTCCTGATCCTGCTCTTCGACGACATGGGCTATGCGGCCTCGTCGGCCTTCGGCGGGCCGTGCGAGATGCCCGCCGCCGACCGGTTGGCCGAGGGCGGGCTGCGCTACACCCGGTTCCACACCACCGCCCTGTGCGCCCCGACCCGGCAAGCCCTGATGACCGGCCTCAACCACCACAGTGCCGGGATGGGCGCGATTCCCGA
>JAAYAO010000328.1 GCA_012719335.1 Propionibacterium sp.
CGTTCCTGACACCGGGCACTGCAGTTGCATCCCCCTTTACCACTGGCGGGTGCGAAACATCCTCTACCAGCCGAGGTTGGGGATCCGTGCGCTGCCAGCACAGCGCTCCTTCCACGTCCACGCGAGGTGACGCCCCAACGCCCAGCAGCACAGCACGCGAAGGAGGCGGGAGGTCGTCCGGGCCCAGTGCGGCCGCGATCCGGGCACAACGCGCCTATGAGGAATGCGTCGCAGCACGCGAGTTCGACCCGGTCGGTGTCGGGCGCCTGTGCGGGATCACCCCCTTCCCCACAACCGGTACACCCGCTCGTCCGGCAGTCACGATCAGCCCGGGCGAAGCAGCCCGACAAGCAGTCGCCACCCTCGACCTCGAAGTACCCCAACCACACCTCGGCCCCAGCGCCAACGAACTCGAATGGGGCTTCATCCCGGTCGGCTACCCCGTGTGGCTGTGGACCACCGGCGGATCCACCCACACCACCCAAACCACCACCACCGTCGAAGGCATCACCGTCTCGATCCGCCACGACCCACCCGTCCTCACCTGGACAATGGGTGACGGCACCGCGCCGTTCAGTTGCGCCGGCGACTCCCCCAGCTACCGACCCTCGGCTGACGGGGTAGCCACCGAATCGTCCGCCTGCGGTCACCGATTCACCAAACTGGGCCGCTACACCCCATCGGTCACCGCAACCTGGACGATCCACTGGCAAGCTGGCCCGGATTCAGGCACCTTCACCGAAACACTGACCCGATCGATGAACGAAGTACCGGTCGGCGAGCTGCAGTCGGTGATCGATCGGCGGGGTTGAGTTGGGCCAGTGCTCTCACGCGGCTCCCCTTCGACAACCAAGGAAGGCTCCGCTGGTCTCGACACGGCCGACACGCGGCCTGCTCAACCGACGCGGGCGCGGACGCAGAACTACTCACCCCGACGCGGACGCGGAGTAACTCGGCCGACGGGCTCAATCAGCGTGAGGGGTCACCAGAAGACCGAGCGGCGTTCTTCGAGGAGTTCGTGCAGGGTGCGCTGGATGGTGTGGCGCACCTGATCGGTGAGGCGCAGCACGGTGGCCGGGTCTTCCTCTTGGCCGCTGAGCTGGTCGGTGGGGATCGGGTCGCCGATGCGGATCGACCACTTCGAGGGCAGCGGGATGAATCCCAGGGCACCGAGCCACGGGAAGGTCGGGGTCACCGGAAAATAGGGCAGGTCGAACATCCGGGCGATGGCCGGCACCTGGCTGAGCATCGGGTAGATCTCCTCCGACCCCACGACCGACACCGGCACGATTGGCACCCCGGCCTTGACCGCGGTGGACACGAAGCCGCCACGTCCGAACCGTTGCAGGCGGTAGCGCTCGGCGTACAGCTTGCCCAGGCCCTTGAACCCTTCCGGGAAGGCCGCCACCAGATGCCCCTGGGACAACAACCGCAGCGCGTCCTCTTGGCAGGCGTAGGTCGATCCGGTGCGGCGGGCGAAGTCGGCGACGAACGGGGTGCGGAACACCAGGTCGGCGGCCAGCGGCCGGATGTACCGGTCGGCCTCGTCGTGCAGGACGGTCTGCAGCACCAACGAATCCAGGGGCAGCGCGCCGGCATGGTTCGACACCAGCAACGCCGGCCCCTCGGGCAACCGATGCAACCCCGAGGCCTGCACCCGGAACCATTGCCGGACGATCGGGCGCATCATCGGCAGGTAGACCCGTTCGGCGTATTCGGGGTCGAACCCGAACTCGTCCACCGCGTAGTCGCCCAACCAGCGGTTGCGGGCGAACTCGATGGTCGCCTCGGCTCCGTCCTGCCAGTCGACCCCGAACCGCTCCCCCAGCCGCACCAGACCGTCGATCGGGTCATCGAGCCATCCCCGCAGGTCGTCGGCCGAGACCTGGCGCAGGTTGTCGAGCAGCGCCCCGGCCGATTGCAGGGCTTCGACGAGCAGGCCGGCCACATCGGGCATCGGGGGTTGGCCATTGGCCTGGGCCGAACCCGTGAAGGACGGTTCGTCCGACGACATCATGGGGTCCGGCTCGGGCTGGTGACCCGAGTCGTGAAAATCGGTCAACGGTCCTCCCCGGTGAACTTCGCCAAGCCCGCCAGCACGCCGTCCAGCCGATCGGCCGACCACAGGCCGGGCCGGACGAAGGCGGCGAATTCCTCGATTGCGCGGCGGCTCGAGGTGCGGGCCACCCAGCCGGTCGCCTCGGTCAACCGCGACGAGTCGACCACCCGTCCGTAGGCGAGCTCCTCCAGGTCACGGCCGGGCAGGGGTTGTTTCAGGGTGCGGGCGGCCACCGGCACCAGGGCCCGGGGCACCGGCAACGGGGGCCGTCCGACCAGGCGCAGCACCAACGACAACGGCAGGACGTCCGGTGCGGCCACGTTGAACACCCCACCCCGGCGGGCGGAGACGACTGCTTCGACGGCGGCGACCGCATCGGCCGGGTGCAGGAATTGGACGCGGGCGTCGAAGCCGACGACCGACATCACCGCGGGCTGGGACAGGAAACGCGACCAGACGGTGTCGACCCCCGACCCCATCAGGGCGCCCATTCGCAGCACTCCCACGGCGATCTCGGGGTGGCGCCGGGCCAAGCCGGCGACCGCGGTCTCGACCTCGAGCAGGTCGCGGCGCGCACCGGCGGTGGGGCGCGAATCCATCGGCACCGACTCGTCCAGGTAGGTCACCTGGGAGGCCGAGGCGGCATACACCGACACCGAGGACAACAACACGAACTGTTCGATGTCGAGTTGCTCGGTCGCCGAGATCAGGTTCAGGGTGCCCATCACCGCCTGCTCCTTCGCCCCGGCGGGGCGATGGGCGGCCACATCGGGCCCGGCGGTGGACGCGTGGTGCACCACCGCGGACGGCTTCAGCTTGCGGACGGTGTCGGCCAGGGCCGGGCTGCGCAGGTCGGCGCGAATGAAAGTACCGCGCCCCAGATCACGGCGGGGCGCGGTGACGTCGACACCGACGACTTCATGGGTGGTCGACAGGGCTCGGGCGCAGCGGGCTGCCACATCCCGAGATACGCCGGTGACCAGGACCACCCCTGCCATCGCCGGCCCCCGGGCTCACTTACCGGCGCGGCGACGCTGGATACGAGTCCTCTTGAGCATCTTGCGGTGCTTCTTCTTCGCCATGCGCTTGCGGCGCTTCTTGATAACAGACCCCACAGGTCAAACCTCTCGTCTACGTGGCCCCTTCGGGC
>JAAYAO010000329.1 GCA_012719335.1 Propionibacterium sp.
CTCGAAGAACCGCAACGGCAGCTCGCGGTAGGAGCGGCCCCGGGAGCGGAAGATCTCGTTGTGCATCGGGCAGTTCATCGCTTTGAGGCGGTACATCTGGCCGTCGTCGTCGATCGGCGGGAACATCCCGTCGGCGTAGTACGGCAGGTGCCCGGAGGTGTAGTACAGATCCTCCCGGGCGATGTGCGGAGTGCCGACGTACTGGAAACCGGCCTCGATGTGGCGACGCCGGACGTAGTCCTCCATCTCCCGCTTGATCACCCCACCCTTGGGGTGGAAGACCGGCAGGCCCGGGCCGATGTTCTCCGGGAAGGAGTACAGGTCGAGTTCGGCGCCCAGCTTGCGGTGGTCGCGTTTGGCGGCCTCCTCCAAGCGGGTGCGGTACGCCTGGTACTCCTCCTTGGTCGGCCAGGCGGTGCCGTAGAGGCGTTGCAACTGCTGGTTCGCCTGGTCGCCGCGCCAGTAGGCGGCCGAGGTGCGCATCAGCGCGAAGGCCGCCTGGTTGATGTAACCGGTGTGCGGCACGTGCGGGCCGCGGCACAGATCCTTCCAAGCGGTTTCCCCGTCGCGGCGCACATTGTCGTAGATCGTCAGGTCGCCGGCGCCCACTTCGACGCTGGACCCGTCGTCGTCGGAGGCCGAGCCCTTGTCGGTGATCAGCTCCAACTTGAACGGCTCGGCGGCGAGTTCCACCCGGGCCTCGTCGTCACCGACCACCCGGCGCACGAAGGTCTGACGTTCCTTGATGATGCGGGTCATCCGCTTCTGCAGGTCGGTCAGGTCTTCGGGGGTGAAGGGTTCGGCGACCGCGAAGTCGTAGTAGAAACCGTCGGTGATCGGCGGGCCGATGCCCAGCTTCGCGTCACCGAACTTGTCCTGCACCGCCTGGGCCGCGACGTGGGCGCAGGAGTGGCGCAGGATGGCCAGGCCTTCGGGCGAGCCGATCAGCACCGGTTCGATCACCGAATCCTCGCCGGCCTCCAAGGGACGGTTCAGGTCGCGGACCTCACCGTCGACCCGGCAGGCCACCACCGAACGGTCGTTGCCGTACAGATCCAGGCCGGTGGTGGTCGCATCGAGATCCCCACGTTGGATGGGTTCGGCACCGCCGGGCTGGGTGATGGTGATGGACACGGGCTTTCCTTTCGATTGCAGCGCCCTCCATCATGCCACTTACCGCCCGTGGGACGCCCCGCTGCCCGCCGGCCGCGCCACGGGACCGCCATTATCGTGTGGGATCTTGTACGCCAAGCGCGCAAGATCTCACACGATCCTCGCCGGGCAGGCCCTCAGAGCCAGACGTCGCGGTAGTCGTGAGCGGTCAGGAAGGCATCCACACCCTCGTGCTCCGGCTCAGGTTCGACCACGCCGGATTCGATCTCCAGGTAGGCGCCCCGGTAGAACAGCAGCGGACGCTGGTCGTCCACCGGCTCCCCCAGGCCGTCCACCCGGGCGATCACGATCCAGTGGTCGCCGCCGTCGACCACCTGCGAGATGGTGCAGTCGACGTAGCCGACCGCGCCGGGGATGCGCGGGTTGCCGTGGATGTTCGGTTCCCAGTCGATGCCGGCGAACTTGTCCTCGGATTTGCCGCCGAAGGTGCCCGACACGTCTTCCTGGTCCTCGGCCAGGATGCTCACGCAGAAGGTACCGGCCGGTTCGATCTTCGCCCACGACCGCGAGGTTTTCATCGGGCAGATCAGAATCTGCGGCGGCTCCAACGACAGGGCGACGAACGACTGGATCACGAAACCGGCCGGCACGTCGTCCACGGTCGAGGCGATCACCGCCACGC
>JAAYAO010000330.1 GCA_012719335.1 Propionibacterium sp.
AGCCGCTGTCGAACCTGGACGCGAAGCTGCGCGTGCAGACCCGTACCCAGATCGCCGCCCTGCAGAACGACCTCGGGGTCACCACCGTCTACGTCACCCACGACCAGGTCGAGGCGATGACGATGGGCGACCGGGTGGCGGTCATGAAGGACGGCATCCTGCAGCAGTGCGACTCCCCGCTCACCCTGTACGACAGCCCGAAGAACGTCTTCGTGGCCGGCTTCATCGGCTCCCCGTCGATGAACCTGCTGTCGGGCCGGGTCACCGCCGACGGTGTGTCGGTGGGCGGTTCGGTGTTGCCGGTGCCCCGCGAGGTGTTGACCCGCGCGTCCGGCGAGGAGACCCTGACGGTCGGGATTCGTCCCGAAGCCTTCGAACTGGCCGAGGGCAACGACGGTATTGCCGTGGACGTGGCGGTGGTCGAGGAACTCGGCGCCGACTCGTACCTGTACAGCACCCTGGCCGAGCAGCAGGCGACCAGCATGGACGCCGATCAGATCGTGGCCCGGATCACCACCCGGCGCCCACCCGAGCGCGGTTCCCAGGTGCGGCTCACCGCCCCGCCCGAGGCGATGCACGTCTTCTCCGACAAGACCGGCGAACGCATCTCCTGATCCGCAACGCCCGGTTGAGCAGGTGATGGCGGCCCGGCTCCCCACAGGGGCCGGGCCGTTCACCGTGCCACCCGCCGCCACACCCTCCATGGGAGACTTGCCCCGTGCCCCGATTCCTGTCCGCCACCCCCGACACCCGGCTGATTCCGCTGCCGTGGAATGTGGGCCTCGCGGAGTGGCCGACCCATCACCTGGTGGCGTTGCCGCGCGGTATTTCGCGCCACGTCGTCCGGTTCATCGGGCTGGACAACGAGGTGTACGCCGCCAAGGAGGTGCACGACGCGCTGGCGATCCACGAGTACCGGATGCTGCACGACCTGATGCGGTTGGGCACCCCGTCGGTGGAGCCGGTTGCGGTGGTGACCGGCCGCAGCACCCTCGACGGCACCCCGCTGGATTCGATCCTGCTCACCCGGCACCTGACCTTTTCACTGCCCTACCGGCAGTTGTTCTCACCCGGGGTGACCAGCGAGCGGGTCGGCCAACTGATCGATGCCCTGGTGATTCTGGTGGCCCGGCTGCACCTGATCGGTTTCAAATGGGGTGACATCTCGCTGTCCAATGCCCTCTTCCGGCGGGACGCCGGTGGTTTCGCCGCTCATCTGGTCGATGCCGAGACCGGCGAGTTCCACACCAGCCTCACCGACGGGCAGCGCGAGCACGACCTGATGATCGCGCGCACCAACCTGTTCGGCGAGTTCTGTGATCTGGAGGCCGGTGGCCTGCTCGACCCCGGCCTGGACCCCCTCGTCCTGGTGAACATGATCGACCGGCGCTACCAGGAACTGTGGTCGGAACTGACCGGGGTGGAGGAGTTTCCGGGCGCGGAGATCCACCGGATCGAGCACCGGGCCCAACGCCTCAACGATCTCGGCTTCGACATCGCCGAACTCGACATCACCACCACCGCCGACGGCTCCTCGGTGCGGATCCAGCCGAAGGTGATCGACGCCGGCCACCACTCCCGGCGGCTGCAGCGGCTCACCGGCATGACCACCGAGGAGAACCAGGCCCGCCGTCTGCTGCACGATCTGGACGAGTACCGCCGGGCCAGCGGCCAGACCCGGCTGGACGAGGCGACCGTCGCGCACCGGTGGCTGCAGGAGGCCTTCGAACCGGTGATGCGCGAGATTCCCGAGGATCTCTTCGCCAAGCTGGAACCGGCCCAGATCTTCCACGAGGTGCTCGATTACCGGTGGTTCTCCTCCGAGGCCCAGGGTCGGGAGGTGCCCCTCGACGTCGCCGCCCGCGGGTACGTCCGCGACGTGTTGACCCAACGTCCCGACGAAGAACTCAGTGACGTGCAACTGGTCGAGGGCGACCGGGTGCCGGCCAACCCCTACGATCCCAGCCACGGCTACTTGGAGGACGACGACACCGCCCCGGTCGACCCGTGGGAAACCGGCGACGACGACGACCTGCCCGACCCCGACTTCCTCGACATCGCGGCGCTGCGGCGCAAGGCGGACGGACGGTAGGCTGGCCGGGTGACTTTCCGCTTGTACGACACCCTGACCCGCACGATCGGTGATCTCGACCCGGTCGAACCCGGCAAGGTGTCGATCTACCACTGCGGGCTGACCGTGCAATCGGCCCCCCACCTGGGTCACATCCGCAAGGAGGTCGTCTTCGACGTCCTGCGCCGGTGGCTGACCCACACCGGTTACCACGTGACGGTGGTGGCCAACGTCACCGACATCGACGACAAGATCCTGGCGAAGTCGGCGTCGGCCGGGGTGCCCTGGTTCGCCCACGCCTACCATTTCGAACGCGAGCTGCACCGCGCCTACGACGCGCTGGGCTGCCTACCGCCGACCTACGAACCGCGCGCCACCGGCCACATTCCCGAAATGGTGGAGTTGATCGAGGCCCTGATCGAACGCGGCCACGCCTACCCGGCCACCGACGGGTCGGGTGATGTCTACTTCGACGTCGCCTCGTGGCCGTCGTACGGGGAACTGTCCGGCCAGCGGGCCGACGAGATGGCCCCGGCGGAGGACTCCGACCCGCGCGGCAAACGCGACCCCCGCGATTTCGCCCTGTGGAAGGGGCACAAGCAGGGCGAACCGGAGACCGCTTCGTGGCCCACCCCGTGGGGCCGGGGCCGTCCGGGCTGGCACATCGAGTGCTCGGCGATGGCCGGCAAGTACCT
>JAAYAO010000331.1 GCA_012719335.1 Propionibacterium sp.
CGCGCTGAGCCGGGCGTAGATCTCGGCCAGGGTGGACTGCACCCAGGGCAGGTCGTAGACGACCCCGTCGCCGCAGGGTTCGGTCTTCGTCCAGGCGAGCAGGTCCTCGAAGAGCTGGTTCGCGACCCCGTTGCGGGCGGCCAGGGCGACCCGCTCGTGGTTCAACTGGTCGGTGAGCAGTTTCCAACCGCCGTTGACCTCACCGACCACATTGGTCAGCGGCACCCGGACGTTCTCGTAGTAGCTGGCCGCGGTGCTGATGCCCATCATGGTGTGGATCTCGGTGGCCGAGAAGCCGGGGTCACTGGTCGGCACCAGCACGATGGTGATGCCCTTGTGCCGCGGCGCATCCGGGTCGGTGCGCACCGCGAGCCAGATCCAGTCGGCGAAGATCGCCGCGCTGGTGAAGATCTTGCTGCCGTTGATCACCATTTCGTCGCCGACGATCTCGCCGCGGGTCTGCAGGGCGGCCAGGTCGGTGCCGGCGTTCGGCTCGGTGTACCCGATCGCGAACATCAGGTCGCCGGTCAGGATCTTGGGCAGGAAGTAGTCCTTCTGTTCCTGGGTGCCGTGCTTCATCAGCGCCGGAGCCACCGTGTTCAGAGTGACCAGCGGGACGGGCGCGTTGGCTCGCAGCGCCTCGTCGTAGAAGACGAACAGTGCCTCGGGGTCCTCCCCGCGGCCGCCGTACTCCTCCGGCCAACCGAGCCCGAGCCAGCCGTCGGCCCCCATCCGGCGGATCAGCCGGTCGAAGGTCGGCCCGCCCTCGGTCTGGGTGACCAGGTCGCGGGCGTCCTGCTCGGTGATGATCTCGGCGAAATACTCCCGCAGTTCGGTGCGCAGTCGTTTGGACCGCGGGGACAGATCGAGTTGCATGTCACAACCTTTCGATGATGATGCCGGTGGTGGCCGCGGACGCGCAGATCGCGATCATGCCGATCTGCTGGTCGCGCCGCTCGAGTTCGTCGAGGATCGTGGCGACCAACCGGATGCCGGTGGCCCCGGCCGGGTGGCCGATCGCGATCGCCCCTCCGTTGACGTTCAGCTTGTCCTCGGGCACGTCGTGTACCCGGGCGAAGGACATCGGGATCGAGGCGAAGGCCTCGTTGACCTCGAACAGGTCGACGTCAGCGACCGACATGCCGGTGCGTTCCAGCAGGATGCGGCTCAGTTCGACCGGCCCGTCCAGCATGTACTCGGTGTCGCCACCGATCACCGCCTGGGCCAGTAGCCGGCCGCGCGGTGCGAGGTCGAGTGCCTCGGCCCGGGCCGCCGACATCAGCACGGCTGCGGACGCGCCGTCGGAGACCTGCGAGGACGTGCCGGCGGTGTGCAGGCCGCCCTCCTTGACCGGCTTGAGCCGGGCCAGGGCCTCCGGGCTGGTGTCGCGCAACCCCTGGTCGATGGTCACCCGGGTGGTGGCGCCGTCGGCGTCCGGCACGTCGAGGGCGATGATCTGCCGGTCGAAGTGTCCGGCGTCCCAGGCCTGCCGGGCGAGCTGTTGGGATCGCAACCCGAAGGCGTCCAGGTCGTCGCGGGTGAAACCGCGACGCTCGGCGATCCGGTCGGCCGCGGTGTATTGGTCGGGGTTGATCCGCCACCACGATTCCGGACGGGGGGTGCCGTGCCCCAGCCCGGTCTTGGCGGTCAGCGGCACCCGCGACATCAGCTCCACCCCACAGGCCAGGCCACTGTCCAGCGAGCCGATCGCGATCTGCCCGGCGAGCAGGTTCACCGCCTGCAGCGAGGTGCCGCACATCGCGTCGATGGTGGTGCAGCCCGGGTCGTGCGGGTGGCCGGCGTGCATCCAGGAGGTGCGCACGATGTTGCCGTACTGCTCCCCCACCGGGGTGACGCAGCCGCCGATCACCTGTTCGATCTCGGCCGCATCCAGGTTGATCCGGTCCAGCACCCCGGTCTGGGCGGCGCCGAGCAACTCGACCGCGTGCAGGCCCGAGACATTGCCCTCGCGCTTGCCGAAGGGGGTGCGGGCGGCATCGATGATCACCGGCTGACGATCGTCGGGCAGCCGGTTCGTCGCCGCGCTCATCGGTCGGCCGACAGAATGATCGCGCTGTGCGGTACCGGCGACCCGCCGGTGACCAGGACGTTGTTCAGCGTCTTGGTCGGCTGGTTCACGGAGGTGCCACGGATCAATCGGACACCCTCGGCGATGCCGTTCACGCCGTGGATGTACCCCTCACCGAGCTGGCCGCCATGGGTGTTGATCGGCAGCCGGCCGTCCACCTCGAGGTTGCCGTCGGCGATGAAGTCCTTGGCCTCACCGCGCCCGCAGAAGCCGTACTCCTCCAACTGCAGCAGCACCATCGGGGTGAACGCGTCGTACAGGATCGCGGCGTCCATGTCGTTCTGGGTCAGGCCGGATTGGGCCCACATTTGGTTGGCAGTCAGTTCCACCTCGGGCATCTTGTCGATGTCGTCGCGGTAGTAGCTGCTCATCGAGATCTGCTGCGGGCCGATGCCCTGGGCGGCGGCGCTGATGATCGCCGGCGGGTGTGGCAGGTCGCGGGCGCGTTCGGCGCTGACGATGACCAGGGCGACGCCACCGTCGGATTCCTGGCAGCAGTCCAGCAGCCGCAGCGGATCGGCGATCATCCGGGAGTTCTGGTGATCCTCGATGGTGATCGGCCGCTCGTAGAACCAGGCCTTCGGGTTGTTCGCGGCGTTCTTGCGCGACAGCACCGAGACCGCACCGAAGTCGGCGCTGGTCGCCCCGTAGCGGTGCATGTAGGTGCGCGCCAGGAAGGCCTCCTGGGCGGCGGGGGTGAGCAACCCGTAAGGGTTGATCCAGTTGCGGTATTCTTGGTCGGTGTTGTAGGCGTAGGCGAACGGGGGCGGGCCGGCGCCGAAGCGGTGCCCGGAGCGTTCGTTGAAGGCGCGGTAGACCACCACCACGTCGGCGATGCCGGCGCTGACCGCGAGCGCGGCCTGCTGCACCGGGGCGCAGGCCCCACCACCGCCGTGCGGGATCCGGGAGAAGAACTTCAGTTCCGGAATGCCCAAGGCCCGGGCGACGGCGATCTCGGGGTTGTTCTCCATCGTGAACAGGGCCATCCCGTCCACTTCTTCGACGCCGATCTGCGCGTCCTCGAGGGCGGCAAGCACGCTTTCGCAGGCCAACTGCCATTCGCTGCGGCCGGAGTTCTTGGAGAACTCGGTGGCGCCGATACCGGCGATCGCGGCCTTGCCGGAGATTCCGCTCATGCTCCCCCTCCTCGGGTCGGTTCGACCTGTGCGGTCGCGGTGACGTGGACGCCCTTGGCGTTGCGTCCGGTCAGCTTGATGGTGATCACGTCGCCGGTGATCTCGGTGACCTCACCGGTGAAGGTCATCGTGTCGCCGGGGAAGTTGGGCACGCCCAGGCGCAGCCCGACCGACCGGATCCGTCCGTGCGGGCCGGTCCAGTCGGTGAGGTACCGGTCGATCAGCCCGTTGGTGGTGTTGATGCTCATGAAGATGTCGGGGGTGCCGCGTTCGTTGGCCTTGCCCGGGTCGTGGTGTACGTCCTCGAAGTCCTGCGAGGCGATCGCGCAGGCGGTGATCATGGTGCGGTCCAGGGGGATGTCGAGGGTGGGCAGTTCGGTGCCGACCTCGCACTGCGGGAAGTCGCTCATGCCGCACCTCCCGGACGGAACAGCCGGGGCAGGATCTCGCCGTGGGCGTGCTCCCCGAAACCGACCTCGAGTTCCATCCCGAGTTCGAGTTCGTCGGGTTCGATGCCCTCGATGTCGGCCACCAGACGGGTTCCCTCGGGCAGGTCGACCAGGCCGACCGCCAGCGGGTAGGTCAGTGACGGATCCGGCGGATGGTGCACCACGGTGTAGGAGTGCAGGGTCGCCTTGCGGCTGGCCTCGATGGTGTCCCAGTTGAACGACCGGCACTTCGGGCAGGCCGGGCCCGGCGGGTGACGCAATTCACCACAGTCGGCGCAGCGCTGGATCTCCAACCGGCCCTCGCGGGCGGCGTCGAAGAAGAACTTGTTGTCCTCGGTGATGATCAGGTTGGGTACCGCAGTGCGCGGTGTCGGGTCGCTCATGCGTCCTCCTTCGAGTTGGGGTTGAACCGCAGCAGCCGGAAGCGTTCCTCGCAGACGAGTTGTTCGTCCCGGTCGACGTACCGCTTCAGCAGGGTGATGAACAGACCCTCACCCAGGCCGGTGCGCTTCGGCTCGGAGATCTCCTCGATGGTGAAGTGGCAGGTGATGTGGTCGCCCGGGACGACCTCGCGCAGGTAGGTCTGTTCCACATTGGTGGCGACCACCGAGGTGAAGCCGATCGAATCGAGTTCGGCCATCAGCCGGGAGTAGGCGAAGTCCTCGGCGACTCCCTCGGCGCGCAGCCGTTGTACCTCGCGGTACCGGCGATAACCCGACATCACCCAGGTGGAGATCATCGCCGGCGGGGTGATGATGCCGTCGCGTCCGGTCGCCTTCGCGGCGGCCTCGTCGACGTAGACCGGGTTGTGGTCA
>JAAYAO010000332.1 GCA_012719335.1 Propionibacterium sp.
AAGCGAGGCAGCAGCCCGTCGTGCACCGGCCGCAGGAGCAACCCGCGAAACAGCAACTCCTCACAGACCGGCGCCAGAATCACCGTGCTGACCACGATCGGCAGGGCATATCCCAGGCCCTGGTGCAGACCGAAGTCGGTGAACATGCGATTCGCGTCGCTCTGCCCACCCGGTAGCCGGGCGAGCAGTCGGAAGATCAGGTGGGTGAGCACGAACACCGCGACGATCACGCCGAGCTCCCACAGCCGCAGGCCGGGTTTCAGGCCCAGGTCGGCGACGGTGATCCGGCGCCGGGACACCAGCCGTACCAGCAGCAGCGCCAACAGGGCGGTCAGCACGAACTGGATCGGCACGATCACCGGGGCCAGGGCGGGCACGAACTGGCCCACCACCATGATCTGTGACCCGACCAGGAACGCCGCCAGGGCGAGCACGAAGTACCAGGCTTGCCAGCCGGTCGGGTGCTGGGCCAGTCGATTGCGCATCTCTCGCGTTCCGTCGCAGGGGTGGGACGCGGGCCAGCGTAGCCAGCCATTCACAGGGTTTACTGAATGGCGCTGAACAAGGTGATGAGAATAGCTCTCAGCCCGATGCGGGTGCCGGGCCGACTGTCTCGTGGCACCCCCCTCGGGGCCGACACGACCGGTGCGGTCGTCCGGCCCGGGATCAGGGACGCAGGGCCCGGGTCAGGTCGGCGATCAGATCGTCCGGGTCCTCCAGGCCGACCGACAGGCGCAGTACCGACGCGGCCGGCCGGGATTCCGGCGGCACCGGACGGTGGGTCACCGCGGCCGGGTGCTGGATCAACGACTCGGTGCTACCCAATGACACCGCGTGCTGGATCAGCCGCACTCCGGACGCCACCTGTGCGGCCTGGGCGTAACCGCCGGCAAGGGCGAAGGACACCATCGCCCCGGGGCCGCGCATCTGGGTGCCGAGCAGGCCCTGTGGATCGCGCCCGGGAGCTTCGGGGTGGAACACCTCGGTGACCTCGGGCTGGTCGGCAAGCCAGGCGGCCACCCGGCGAGCGCCGTCCTGGGCGGCTCGGATCCGCACCGGCAGGGTCTGCAGGCCGCGGTGCAGCAGGTAACCGGCCTCGGGATGCAGCACCGCTCCGGTCAATACCCGCAGGGTGCGCAGTCGCGCCAACCAGTCACCCTGGGCGGCGACCACGCCGGCCACCACATCGGAGTGCCCGCCGATGTACTTGGTGGCCGAATGCACCACCAGGGACGCGCCGAGGTCGATCGGGTTCTGCAGGATCGGGGTCGCGAAGGTCGAATCCACCGCGACCGCGACATCGCCGGCCCGGGCCACCACCGCGGCGATGTCGACCAGATCCATCGTCGGGTTGGCCGGGGTTTCGATGTACACCAGGCCGGTGTCGGGCTCCAGCGCCTCGGCCACCCGATCGGCGGTCGTCCAGGTCACCCGGGTGCCCAGGAACCCGGCCGACAGCAACGAATCGGTGCCCCCGTACAGCGGACGCACCGCCACGATGTGCGGGGTGCCGGCCGCCACGGCGGCCTGCAACACCGCGGTGATCGCGGCCATTCCGGAGGCGAAGGCGACCGCCCCGTCGGCGTGCTCCAGGGTGGCCAGTGCCTTCTCGAAGCGGGCCACCGTGGGGTTCCACAGCCGCAGGTAGACCGGTGATTCGCCGGCCACCAGGTCACCGCCGTGGGTGAGGTTCTCGTACGACTCGCCACCCCGGTCGATGTCGTGCAGCGGGTAGGTCGAACTCAGGTCGATCGGCGGGATCACCAGGCCCTGGGCGGCCAGGTCGTCCCGTCCGGCGTGGACGGCAGTGGTGTCGGCGGAGGTCATGCCCGGAAGCCTAGTCCGGCCGGCGGGTCGGGAAGCGCATGACTGAAAACGCAAGCCAGGCGGGGTCGAAAAGCCGAAGAGGGCGGAATTCGGTCGATCTCGATGCGTTTCCAGTCACGCCCGGTGCCGGCACCCGGCGAACGCGGCGTGATGAACCGGCCCGGGGGATAGGTTTGGCGCCATGGAACAGCCCGACCCGCACACGCCGCCACCCGCACCCGGAAGGGTCGACGGGGTGCCGAACCCGATGTCCGGTACTCAGCCGGACGGGACTGGTTTCGACGGGCTCAACCGACGTCCCGGGGATGACGAGTTCAACCGGCGTCCCGCGGGGGACGATGAGCTCAACCGACGTCCGGAGGGGGGTGTGGCGCTGTCGTTGCGGCGGTTGACCAAGGAGTTCGACGGGGTGCCGGTGGTGCGCGACCTCAGCTTGGACATTCCGGTCGGCTCGATGTACGGCATTGTCGGGCCCAACGGGGCCGGGAAAACCACCACCTTGTCGATGGCCAACGGGTTGTTGCGGCCGACCGCGGGGCAGGCCGTCGTGCTCGGTTACGACGTGTGGGCCGATCCGCCGGCGGCCAAGGCGCGGATGGGTGTGCTCGCCGACGGGTTGAGCACCTTCGACCGGCTCTCCGGTGAGGAACTGCTGCACTATGTGGGCCTGATCCGGGGGGTGGACCCCGGCCAGCTCGCCGAGCGCACCGGTGACCTGCTCGCAGCCCTCGACCTGGCCGACGACGCCAACAAACTGGTCGCCGACTACTCGGCCGGGATGACCAAGAAGATCCTGCTCGCCTCGGCCCTGATCCACGCCCCGCGGCTGCTGATGCTGGACGAACCGCTGGAGGCGGTCGACCCGGTGTCGGGCCAGGTGATCCGGCAGATCCTGCGCTCCTATGTGGCCGGGGGAGGCACCGTGGTGCTGTCCAGTCACGTGATGGAGCTGGTCGAAGGGCTGTGCGACCACGTCGCGATCATTCACGAAGGGCAGGTGCGCGCGGCCGGCACCGTTG
>JAAYAO010000333.1 GCA_012719335.1 Propionibacterium sp.
CCCGGGGCCGAGGCGGCCGCGGCCAAGGCGGCCACCGTCCGCGGCTGGTTGCAGACGGTGATCGATGCGGCCGAGTCCCTGGCCGAGACCACCGAAACGGCCGCCCTGCTGGTGACCCACGCGAAACGGGCCATCAACGTGGTGCTCGCCGGGCTGCAGGTGGGCACCACCCAACTGTCAATGCAGTTGGTCGTCACCATGGCGGCCGACACAGCGGCCGTCCTGGTGCAGATCCGGCAGTTGCAAATCGCAGCCCAGGCACAGTGCCAGGCCATCGCGGCCGCGTTGACCGACCAGTTGGGGGCGCTCTCGCCGGCGGTCGATATTCAGCCCAAGACCGGCACCGCGGCGCCCGGCGGTGCTGCCGGGGGCGGCTCCGGGCCCGGGGTGGGTGGCACCGGAGGCCCCGGCGGCCCGGGTGACAAGTACGCGCCCTTCAACGACACCGGCCTCACCCCCACCTCCGGGCGGGACCTGGCCGAGGCCGAGCAGCAGGCCCGGGAACTGGTCGGGGCCGACGAGCACGATCTGGCCACCCAGTCGCTGGACGGCGCCGGTGCCGCCGCGGGCCCACCCACCGACCCGTGGGCGACCGCAGCCGACCAGGCCTTCACCGAGGAGGAGCGGGAGGCGATGCGGCAGGACGCCGCCACTGCCCTGAGCTCCGGCGACCACTCCGGTTACGACGCGCAGTCGCTGGCCGAAACCGCCGGCACCGTCACCGAGGACGAGATCGACCCGGAACTGTTGACCCGGCCCGAACCCGGGCCCGGTGGCGCGGCCGGGCCGCCCCCGTCCAGGGACGGTTCCCTGCTGGACGAGATCCTCGGTGGCCCGCGCACCCCGCCGGCCGACCTGGACCGGTTCGAGGACCACTCCCCCGCACCGGCACCCGGCACCTCGGCGGCCACCTCCGCACCGCCGGCCACCGAGCGTCCCGCGGCCGGCCCGGATCGGCCGGCACCGGTGACCGACCGGCCCACCCAGCCGACCCACCAGGCTCCGCAGCCGGTACCGCATCAGCCCGCCGCGCCGCGTCCGGTCACCCCGGTCGCGCCGGCCCCCGCACCCGTGCCGCAAACCCCCGGAGTGCCCGCCGGTGGGTCCGGCCCGGTGACGTCCCCGGGCGGGTCGCCCGCACCGGGTGCCGGCACCGGTTCCGGTGGTTCGACCGGTGCCGGTGGTGGCTCGAACAGTGGCGGGGGTTCGACCGGTGGCGGCGGGGGTACCTCCGGCGGCAGCGGTTCGGGGGGCTCCTTCGGTGGGGACGGCTACCGTCCGCCACAGGCTCCGTCGGCACCGGGCACCGTCAGCGCCGGTGTTGCGGCCCCCGTGCAGAGCGGCACCGCACAACCCTCCGGCCCGATGGTCGGCGCCCCGATGATGGGTGGCCCGACGGCTCCGCCGCCCGCCCCGGCACCGATGGCGCCGGCCGGCCCGAACCTGACCAACGCCCCGATGTCGATGCCGGCAGCACCACCGGCCGCCCCGGCCGGGCCCGTGGGTGGGCCCGGCGCACCCGGCGGCCCCGCGGGCCCGTCCGCACCCGTCGGCGGTTCCGGAGGCCCCGGTGGTGGCCAGGGTGGGTCGCAGCCCCAGCCGACGCAACCCACCCAGCAGGTGACCAAACAACCCAGCACGACGGTCGCCCCGATCCAGGCCCCACCGGCTCAACAACAGACCAACACCGCCCCCGCCCCCAAGCCG
>JAAYAO010000334.1 GCA_012719335.1 Propionibacterium sp.
AGTCGGATGAACCCGAGGTTGCGTGGGTTGAGCAGGACCGGTCGGGGTCCGTGTCGAAACCAGCAACCGACCACGGCGAACCCGAGGACACGTCGGTCGAACAGGACGAGCCGGGGGACGACGCATGATCGACGCCTTCGACGCCGTGCTGTTCGACCTGGACGGGGTGATCTACCTGGGCCCCGAACCGATCCCCGGCGCGGCAGCCGGTGTGCAGGGCCTGCGGGACCGCAACGTCGCGATCGGCTTCGTCACCAACAACGCAGCCCGATCCCCGCGGCAGGTTGCCGAACACCTCAGCGCGCTGGGCGTGACCGCCACCGAAGCGGACGTGGTCACCTCCTCCCAAGCCGGCGCACGCCTGCTCGCCGAACACGTACCGCCCGGGTCGAAGACCCTGATCATCGGCACCGAGGCCCTCGCCGAACAGGTGTCGTTGGTGGGCCTGGAACCGGTGTTCGACCTGTCCGAGATGCCGGCCGCGGTGATCCAGGGGTACCACCCCAACCTGTTCTGGCCGGTGTTGGAGGACGCCTGCGTGGCGATCCAGCACGGTGCGGTGTGGGTGGCCACCAACACCGACTCGACCCGGCCCACCGAGCGCGGCATCGTGCCCGGTAACGGGGCCGCGGTCGCCGCGGTGCGGATGGCCGTCGACGTCGATCCCCTGGTGGCCGGCAAGCCCTACCGGCCGTTGATCGAGGAAGCGATCCGGCGCACCGGGGCCCGTAACGCACTGTTCGTGGGCGACCGGTTGGACACCGACATCGAGGGCGCCCACGCGTTCGGGATCGCCTCGGCGATGGTGCTCACCGGCGCCCACGGGGTGCCCGAACTGCTGGCCGCGCACCGGCTGGCCCGACCCACCCTGCTGCTGGTCGACCTGCTCGAGCTGTTCCAACCGTCCCGGGTGGCCGAACCGATCACCGGCGGGTTCCGGTGTCGGGGCGCCGAGGCCCGCGTGGTGGCGAACACCCTGCAGGTCGACGGGCCCACCGGCACCCCGGCCCAGCTCGCCGACGCCGCCTGGGCCGCGGCCACCGCCTGCTGGGCCGCCGCCGATGCCGGCGTACCGGTCGACCCGACGTCCTGGCCGGTCGCGCCATGACCGAACCGGGCACCCCGAACGAAGCCACCCAGCCCGCTGCCGGGGCGAGCGAACAACCCCCGGTCACCGGGCACGAACGCATCGACGCCGCCCTGCAACAGGTGGCCGCCTCCGGCGAACCGGAAACGATCACGCTGGCGCTGGACGTGCTGCAGGGCGTGCTCGACGCCGACCCCGACGACGAACAGCCACCGCCGGCACCGTGACCCGACTCGACGTGGCCCTGGTCACCGCCGGTCTGGCCGGCTCCCGCTCCCGGGCCGCCCGCCTGATCGCCGACGGGCAGGTGTTGGTCAACGGTGCCCCGGCCGACAAACCCGCCCAGCAGGTCACCGGCGAGGACGAGCTGCGCCTCACCGACCCGGACCCGTGGGTTTCCCGCGCCGCCCACAAACTGCTCGGCGCCCTGGCCGACCTCGACCTGCACCCCGCCGGCCGGGCCCTCGACGCCGGCGCCTCGACCGGCGGCTTCACCCAGGTGTTGCGCGCACTCGGCTGCGCACCGGTCTACGCCGTCGACGTCGGCCACGACCAACTCGCCGACCCGGTGCGCCACGATTCGGGTGTGATCGTGCACGAGGGCCTGAACCTGCGTGACCTGCACCCCGACCACGTCGACGGCCGGCCGGTCGACTGGGTGGTGGCCGATGTCTCGTTCATCTCGCTCACCAAGGTGCTGGCCCCGCTGCTGGGCGTTCTCACCCCCGACGGTGCCGCGCTGTTGATGGTGAAACCCCAGTTCGAGGTGGGCCGGGCCAAACTCAACAAACACGGGGTGGTCACCGAGGAGGCCGACCGGGTGGCGGCGGTGGACCTGGTCGCGGCTGCGGCCACCGATCTGGGCTGGGCCGAAAACGCACGCGTCCCCAGCCGGGTGCCGGGGCCCACCGGCAACCTGGAGTACTTCCTGTATCTGCGCCGTACCGGCCGGGAGGTACTGCGGGCGGATCCATCGTAGGGTGGACCCCGTGACAAGCCCGTCCCCAGTTCCCGTCGTCCGGCGCCGTGTCGCCGTGCTCACCCACAGCCATCGGCCGCAAGCCATCAGCGCCGCGAAGCAATTCATCGCCGGCATGGCCGACAACGACATCATCTGTGTGCTGCCCGCCAAGGACCTGGACATCATGGGTGACCTGGCCGGCGCCCCGGTGGAACAACTCGCCGAGGAACACAACGGTGCCAGTTGTGAACTGGTGGTGATCTTCGGCGGCGACGGCACGATCCTGCGCGGCGCCGAATGGGCCCTGCTGGCCGACATCCCGCTGCTCGGGGTGAACCTCGGCCACGTCGGTTTTCTGGCCGAGGCCGAAGCCACCGAGATCGACGAAACCGTCGCCCACGTCGTGGCCCGCGAATACAAGGTGGAGGAACGCCTCACCGTCGACATCGACGTGATCGACGAAGCCGGGGAGGTGGTCTGGTCGACCTTCGCGGTGAACGAGGTGTCGGTCGAGAAGGGCGCCCGGGAACGGATGATCGAGGTCGTCGTCAAGGTCAACGAGCGACCCCTGTCACGCTGGGCCTGCGACGGTGTGCTGGTCGCCACCCCGACCGGATCCACCGCCTACACCTTCTCCGCCGGCGGACCGGTGGTCTGGCCCGGGGTGGAGGCGATGCTGATGGTGCCGTTGAGCGCCCACGCCCTGTTCAGTCGGCCGATGGTCTTCCCGCCCGAAACGGTGTTGGACGTCGAACTGCTGTCCACCGTGCCCGAAACCGAGGCGATCATCTGGTGCGACGGGCGTCGCTCCGCCCCGGTGATCGGCGGCCAACGCGTCCGGGTCACCGCCGGCCGGCACCGGCTGCTGCTGGCCCGGCTGGGTCATTCGTCCTTCACCGACCGCCTGGTGCGCAAGTTCGGATTGCAGGTCGAGGGCTTGCGTGGGGTGGGTGAGAAGCGGCTCGCCAAGCCGAACAGGAACAACCCGTGATCGGCGAACTGCGCATCCGCAACCTCGGCGTCATCGCCGACGCCACCATCGAGCCCGGCCCCGGGCTGACCGTCGTCACCGGTGAGACCGGCGCCGGCAAAACCATGGTGGTCACCGGGCTCGGCCTGCTGCTCGGCGGCAAGGGCTCGACCGGTCAGGTGCGCAACGGCACCGACCGCCTCCAGGTCACCGGACGTTTCACCGGCATCACCGAGGAAGCGGTGGAGCGGGTCACCGAGGCCGGGGGTGAACTCGACGAGGACGAACTGCTCGTGGTGCGCCAGGTCACCGCCGCCGGCCGGTCCCGGGCACACCTGGGCGGGGTCGCGGTACCCCTGGGGGTCGCCGGCGACCTGGTCGGCGACCTGCTGGTGATTCACGGTCAGACCGAACAGGTGCGGCTGGCCCGCACCGACCGGCAACGCGAGGTGCTCGACCGCTTCGCCGGAGCCGAACTGGCCGAGGTGAAGGCCGCCTACCAACGCACCTGGCAGACCCGCCGGGCCGCGGTCACCGAACGCGACGACCTGCGCGCCGCGAGCCGGGAACGCGCCCGCGAACTCGACCTGCTGCGCTTCGGCCTGGACGAGATCGGCGAGGTCGACCCACAACCGGGTGAGGACGACCAGCTGCGGGTCGAGGCCAACCGGCTGCAATCGGTCGACGACCTGCGGATGGCCGCGCACGCCGCACTGGTGGCGATCAACGCCGACCCCGACGACCCCACCGACCAACCCTGCGCCGTCGGTCTGCTGAACACCGCCCGGACGGCCCTGGCCCGCGCCGATGACGACCCCGAAGCCGCCGACCTGGGGCGGCGCACCGCAGACCTGGGCTACCAACTGGCCGACCTCGGCGCCGACCTGGCCGGCTTCCTGGCCGGCCTCGAAGCCGACCCGCACCGCCTGGAATGTGTCACCGGACGGCTCGCCGCCCTGGCCGGGCTGACCCGCAAATACGGCGAAACCATCGACGAGGTGCTGGCCTGGTCCGCCGAGGCGGCCGAACGCGTCCTGCACCTGGACGGCACCGACGAGCGGATCGCCGCCCTGGACGCCCGGATCGAAGCCCTCGACGCCGACCTGCTCAGCGGCGCCGCCCGACTGACCGCGCTGCGCAGCACCGCCGCCGACGAACTCGCCGCCGCCGTCGACACCGAACTGGCCGCCCTGGCGATGCCGAACGCCACCCTGCGGTTCCGGATCACCACCACCGGGGACGAGGTGGCCGCCCTGGGGCCCACCGGTGCCGACCAGGTGGAGATCCTCTTCCGCGCCAACCCCGGGCAACGCCCCGGCCCGCTGGGGGCGGTCGCCTCCGGCGGTGAACTGTCCCGGATCCGGCTGGCACTGGAGGTGTCGCTGGCCGACCGGCTGGTCGCCGAAACCGGTGCCGCCCCCACCACGATGGTCTTCGACGAGGTCGACGCCGGGATCGGGGGCCGGGTCGCCTCCGAAGTGGGCCGCCGGTTGGCCCGACTGGCCGAACACGGCCAGGTGATCGTGGTCACCCACCTCGCCCAGGTCGCGGCCTTCGCCGGCCGGCACTACTGCGTGGCCAAGACCGACGACGGGCAGGTCACCGTCAGCGACGTCGCCGAGGTCACCGGGGAGGATCGGCTGGCCGAACTGGCCCGGATGCTCGGCGGTGCCGACTCCGACGCCGCCCGCGCGCACGCGGCCGAACTGCTGGCGCAGGCCACCGGCACCGATCCGGTCACTACACTGATGCAGAACTGATCTGGAGGGGGACGGCAGTGAACTCGATGAGGATCGCCCTGGTGCTCACCTCCGGGCCCGGCGCGCTCGGCCGCCACGTCGGCCGGATGGCCAAACGTTTCGTCGCCGAAGGCCACGAGGTGGAGTTGTACTGCCTGCCGGCCACCGCCCGCGGTCACCAGTACCGCGACCTGACCGGGGTGCGGGTACGCACCCTGATGGAGATGGGGCACCTGCGGCACGCCGATGTGGTGCACGCCCACGGCTATCAGGCCACCCTGCAGGCGGTCGCCGCCACCCTGGGCCGGGTACCGCTGGTGTCGAGCTGGCACCAATCCGCCTCCGCCCCCGAGGCCGGCCCGGCCGTCCGGCTCGCCCAGACCGGGGCCGCCAAGGCCGCCGATCTGGTGCTCGGCGCCAGCCAGGACGTGGTCGCCGAAGCCCGCGCGCTGGGCGCCGAGGCCGAGTTCGGGCCGATCGGGGCGCCACCGCCGCCGCGACCCGGCCGCACCCGTGAGGAAGTCCGCGCCGACATGGCGCTGGCCGAGAACGAGAAACTGATCGTGTCGGTGGGCCGACTCACCCGCGGCAAGAACTTCGACCTGGTGGTGGACATGGCCACCGAACTGGCCGACCGCCGCGACCTGCGGTTCGTGATTCTCGGCGGTGGCCCCGAACGCACCCGGCTGCTGCGCCGGATCGTCGAACCGGCCCTGCCGGTGGCGCTGCCCGGCACCCGCGGCAAGGTGGCCGACCTGCTGGCCGCCGCCGACGTGGTGCTGATCACCTCCCGGTGGGAGGCCCGGCCGATCCTGGCCCAGATGGCCCTGCAGGTGGGGGTGCCGCTGGTCGCCACACGAGTGGGCGGGATCCCCGAGCTGGTGGGGGACGGGGCGGTGCTGATCGACCCCGACGCCCCCGCGTCCGCCGCCTTCGCGCTGGCCGGTCTGCTGGACGACCCGGCGCGTGGCGCCGAACTGGTCGCCGCCGGTCGCGCCCGGGCCGCCACCTGGCCCACCGAGGACGATGTCGCCGCCCAACTGCTCGGGGTGTACCGCCGGGTGATCGACGAACAGACCTCGGGCGACGAGGAGCACACCGAAACCCGCGGCCGGGATGCGACAGAATCCGGCCCCAGACGCTAGGTTGGAGATCCGTGGGGACTGCACCGAAAACCAAGCACATCTTCGTTACCGGAGGCGTGGTTTCCTCCCTCGGTAAGGGACTGACCGCCTCGAGTCTGGGAAGCCTGCTGGTGGCCCGCGGACTGCGGGTCACGATGCAAAAACTCGACCCGTATCTGAACGTCGACCCGGGCACCATGAACCCGTTTCAGCACGGTGAGGTCTTCGTCACCGAGGACGGGGCCGAGACCGACCTGGACATCGGCCACTACGAACGGTTCCTGGACGTCAACCTCAGTGGGGCGGCGAACGTCACCACCGGCAAGGTCTACTCGGCGGTGATCGCGAAGGAACGCCGCGGCGACTACCTGGGCGACACGGTGCAGGTGATTCCACACATCACCAACCAGATCAAGGACGAGATGATGTCCATGGTCACCGACGACGTCGACGTGGTGATCCACGAGATCGGCGGCACCGTCGGCGACATCGAATCCCTGCCCTTCCTGGAGGCGGCCCGCCAGGTGCGCCGCGACATCGGCCGCGACCGCTGCTTCTTCCTGCACGTCTCCCTGGTGCCCTACATCGGCCCCAGCGGTGAGATGAAGACCAAACCGACCCAGCACTCGGTGGCCGCCCTGCGCCAGGTCGGCATCCAGCCCGACGCCCTGGTGTGCCGGGCCGACCGCGAGATCCCCGAGTCGGTGAAACGCAAGATCGCCAACGCCTGCGACGTCGACGAGGAGGCCGTGGTCGGCTGCGCCGACGCCCCGAGCATCTACCACATCCCGAAGGTGCTGTACGGCGAAGGCCTGGACGTCTACGTGATCCGCCGGCTGAACCTGCCCTTCCGCGATGTCGACTGGCAGTCCTGGCACGACCTGTTGGAACGGGTCTACCACCCCAACGACGAGGTCACCATCGCCCTGGTCGGCAAGTACATCGACCTGCCCGACGCCTACCTGTCGGTGGTCGAGGCACTGCGGGCCGGCGGTTTCGCCAACTGGGCGAAGGTCAACGTCCGCTGGGTGCAGTCCGACGAGTGCGACACCCCCGAGGGGGCGGCCCGGCTGCTCGGCGACGTGGACGGGATCTGCGTGCCCGGCGGCTTCGGGATCCGGGGCGTGGAGGGCAAGATCGGTGCGATCCGGTACGCCCGGGAGAACAAGGTGCCCCTGCTGGGGCTGTGCCTGGGCCTGCAGATGATGGTGATCGAGGCCGCCCGCAACCTGGCCGGCCTGCCCGAGGCGAACTCCAGCGAGTTCGACCCGGACGCGACCGACCCGGTGGTCGCCACGATGGCCGAACAGGTCGAGATCGTCGAGGGCGGCGGTGACCTGGGCGGCTCGATGCGGCTCGGTTCCTACCCGGCGGTGCTCGACCGCGACTCCCAGGTGGCCTGGCTGTACGGACGCAACCAGGTCACCGAACGGCACCGGCACCGCTACGAGGTGAACAACGCCTACCGCGACCGGTTGACCGAGGCCGGCCTGGTGATCTCCGGCACCTCCCCCGACGGCTCCCTGGTCGAGTTCGTCGAACTGCCCCGCGACACCCACCCGTACTTCATCGCCACCCAGGCCCACCCCGAGTACAAGTCCCGCCCGACCCGGCCCCACCCGTTGTTCCGGGGCCTGATCGAGGCCGCGCTGGTGCGACAGAAGGGCGGCCGGTTGCCCGGTCTGGATCGGGTCGAACATGCCGAGGCGGACACCGATGCGTGACCTGCCCCGGCTGAGCGCCGACGAACTGGTCGACCGCCCCGAGCAGTGGCCCACCGTGTCGCGCACCGAGTTGATGCGCAACCGGATCTTCTCGATGCAGTCCGACACCATCCGCACCCCCGACGGGGAGGAACTGGTGCGCGAGTTCGTCCAACACACCGGGGCGGTCGGGGTGATCGCGGTCGACGCCGACGATCACGTGATTCTGGTGCGCCAGTACCGGCACCCGGTCGGCTACCGGTTGGTCGAACCACCCGCCGGCCTGCTCGACCTGGCCGACGAGGCCCCCCTGACCGCCGCCGCGCGGGAGCTGGCCGAGGAGGCCCAGGTGGCCGCCGGCGACTGGCGGGTGCTGGTCGACCTGTTCACCACCCCCGGCGGGGTGCAGGAATCGGCCCGGGTGTTTCTGGCCCGCGACCTCAGCGACGCCCCGCGGCCCGACGGTTTCGTGGTCGAACACGAGGAGGCGCACATGGACGTGGTGCGCGCCCCGTTCACCGAGGTGGTCGCCGGTGTGTTGGCCGGCCGGCTGCAATCACCTCTGCTGGTCTCCGGGATCCTGGCACTCGCCACGGCACGGGCCGGGGCGGGGGAGGACTCGCTGCGGGCACCCGACGCCCCCTGGCCCGCCCGCGCACAGAAGCGCAAGGTGGACGCGGCCGGTTGAGCACCGGGGAACCCTCGGCCCGGCTGACCGGATGGGTGCAGACCTTCCTGGATCATCTGGTGGTGGAACGCGGCCTGAGCAGCAACACCGTCGAGGCCTACCGGCGTGATCTGGCCCGGTACCTGGACCACCTGACCCGGCTCGGGGTCACCGACCCGTCGGCGATCACCGCCGAACAGGTCTCCGGGTTCGCCGGGTACGCTGCCGGCCTCGGTTTGGCGCCGAGCAGCGTGGCCCGGGCCGTGGTGGCCGTCCGGGGGTTGCACCGGTTCAGTGTCGAGGATGGCACCGGTGGGGACGACCCGGCCGCCGACGTCCGCCCGCCGCGGCAACAACAACGCCTGCCCAAGGCCCTGAGCATCGCCGATGTCGGCACCCTGTTGGCGACCCCCGACGCCACCACCGTGACCGGACTGCGCGACGCCGCCCTGCTGGAACTGCTGTACGGCACCGGGGCCCGGATCAGCGAGATCGTCGACCTCGACGTGGACGACCTGACCCGGGTGCTGTCCGACCCCGACCCGAACGTCGGGCTGCGCCTGCGCGGCAAGGGCGACAAGGAACGGGTCGTGCCATTGGGGAAGTTCGCCCGGGAGGCGGTGGACGCCTGGCTGGTGCGCGGACGTCCGGGCCTGGCGGCCCGGGCGACCCGGGCCGACCCGGCGCTGCTGCTGAACGCCCGGGGTGGCCGGTTGAGCCGACAGAGCGCCTGGGCGGTGCTGCGCAGGGCCGCCGACGCGGCCGGACTGGCCGACCGGGTGTCACCCCACACCCTGCGGCACTCCTATGCCACCCACCTGATCGACGGGGGCGCGGATGTCCGTGTGGTACAGGAATTGCTGGGTCATGCTTCGGTCACCACCACCCAGATATATACGCTGGTCACCGTCGATCATCTGCGAGAGGTGTACGCCACGGCCCATCCGCGGGCCCGGCAATGATTTCCAAAACCTCTTATCGATAATTGATCTACAACCTCTGTCGGGAAAATACCTCACCCTGTAGGGTGAATCGATATGTTCGCCGCGAGGCGATGAAGGGAGCGACCAGGTGACGAACGCCGCGAACTCGGGGCCTGCCCTGTTCGAGGATCCGACCGCCGACGGCCCGGAACTGGGCCCGACCGGTCGGCCCTGGCCGCACATTCCCGAGATGCACCCGCCGTCGGCACCACCGACGCGGGCGCACATCATCGCCATGTGCAACCAGAAGGGTGGGGTGGGCAAAACCACCACCACCATCAACCTGGGGGCTGCGTTGGCCGAAGCCGGCTACCGCGTCCTGCTGGTCGACTTCGATCCGCAGGGGTCCCTGTCGGTGGGCCTGGGTGCTGATCCGCACTCGATGGACCTGAGCATCTACAACGCGCTGATGGACGACGCGTCGGTCGATGAGGTCCTGTTGCCCACCGGGGTCGAGGGTATGGACCTGATCGGTTCGAATATCGACCTGTCGGCGGCCGAACTGCAATTGGTGTCGGAAGTGGCCCGCGAACAGGCGCTCAGCCGTGTGCTGACGCCCCTGCGGAGCCGATACCACTTCATCCTGATCGACTGTGCCCCGTCCCTGGGCCTGCTCACGATCAACGCGATGACCGCCGCCGATCGGGTACTGATCCCGTTGGAGTGCGAGTACTTCGCGTTGCGCGGCGTGGCCCTGTTGCAGCGCACGATCGACATGGTGCAACGCCGCATCAACCCGGAACTGAAGATTCTGGGTGTGGTCGGCACCATGTTCGACGGACGCACGTTGCACGGTCGTGAGGTGATGGAGCGGGTCGTCGAAGCCTTCGGCGACAAGGTATTCCACACCGTCATCCGCCGCACCGTGAAGTTTCCCGAAACCACGGTGGCGGGCGAACCGATCACCACCTATGCCTCCGCCTCACCGGGTGCCGGGGCATACCGGGTACTTGCCAGAGAGGTGTTGTCCCGATGCCACGACGAGTAGCGCTGCCGGGGGAGAACAAACTGTACGAAGCCGACGAGAGCACCACCGAAACCGGAGCGACGCGCTCGCCCTCGGCCGAGGGACGGGCTCGCCGCGGGAGCGGCCGGGTGCGCCACGACGAGAAGATCACCGTCTACATCAGCAAGGAAGAACTGCTCGCCCTGGAAACCGCACGGCTCACCCTGCGCGGGCACGGCCTGGCCGTCGACCGCGGCCGGATCGTGCGGGAGGCCGTGGCGATGGCCCTGGAGGAGCTCGACCGGCGTGCCGAGGACGCCGAGCTCGTCCAACGGCTGCAACGGTGAGCGCTCCGGCGTTCGTCGTCCGGCTGGACAATTTCGAGGGCCCCTTCGACCTGCTGCTGCAGTTGATCTCGCGGCGCCGCCTCGACGTCACCGAGGTGGCGTTGTCGCAGGTGACCGACGAGTTCATCGCCCATGCCCGCGCCGGCGGCAAGGTGTGGCCGCTGGAACAAACCAGCCAATTCCTGCTGGTCGCGGCCACCCTGTTGGACCTCAAAGCCGCCCGGCTGCTGCCGGCCGGCGAGGTGGAGGACGACGAGGACCTCGCCCTGTTGGAGGCCCGCGACCTGCTGTTCGCCCGCCTGTTGCAGTACCGCGCCTTTCAACAGGTCGCGGCCTGGGTTGCCGACGTGTTGGACACCCAACGCTCCTGGCACCCCCGACCAGGCGGCCTCGAGCCGCAGTTCGCCGCGCTGCTGCCCGAGGTCGAACTCGACCTGGGGGTGGACGAGTTGGCCGCGATGGCCGCCGCGGCGATGACCCCGAAACCCGCCCCGATGGTGTCGCTGGAGCATTTGCACGCGCCGGCGGTTAGTGTGCGGGATGAAGCACAGGTGATCGTCAACCGCCTGCGGGTGGTGCGCAGCCTGTCGTTCCGGTCCCTGGTCGCCGACGTGGAGGTGCCGGTGCTGGTGGCACGCTTCCTGGCCCTGCTGGAACTGTTCCGGGAGGCCGCGGTGGCGTTCGAACAGGCCGGCCCGCTGACGGAGTTGACCATCCGCTGGACCGGCACCGAAGCTGGTGAGGTCGCGATCAGCGACGAGTACGTGCGTGAGGAGGGTGGGACCCCGGATGAGTGACGAGTCGGCACCGCTGATCGAAGTGTTGCTGTTGATGGCCACCGAGCCGATCTCCGAACTCGAGCTCGCCGAGACCTGCGAGCGTCCCGTTGCCGAGGTCCGCACCATCCTGGCCGAACTGCAGGCCTTCTACGACGACACCGGACGGGGTTTCGCGCTGCGCAATGTCGGTGGCGGGTGGCGGTATTGGACCCGCCCCGAACACGCCGCGGCGATCGGCCGGCACCTGCTGGAGGGCCAACACGCCACGCTGTCCAAACCCGCCCTGGAAACCCTGTCGGTGATCGCCTACCTGCAGCCGGTCTCCCGCAGCCGGATCGCCGCGGTGCGCGGGGTGAACGTGGACGGGGTGGTGCGCACCCTGATCAGCCGCGGCCTGGTCGACGACTCCGGCCGCGACGAGAGCACCGGCGCCGGGCAACTGGTCACCACCCCCCTGTTCCTGGAACGGATGGGCCTGACCTCGCTCGACGACCTGCCGCCGCTGGCTCCCAACCTGCCCGAGGTGGCCGACCTGGAAGCCGAACTGAGCCGACTGGCCGACCTCGACCCCGAAGCCGGGGAACCGGTCGGGGCCACCGATGCCGCCGCCGAGCCCGACCCGCGGGCCGACACCCCGGCCACCACCGAGCCCGAACCACAACAGGAGAACTGATGGATCAGCCCGAAGGCGTGCGGCTGCAGAAAGTGCTCGCCGCCGCCGGCATCGCCTCCCGCCGAGCAGCCGAAGAGATGATCGCCGAGGGCCGGGTCGAGGTGAACGGCCGGCTCGTGCTCGAACAGGGCCTGCGGGTGAACCCCGACACCGACGAGATTCGGGTGGACGGCTCCCGGATCCCGCCGCCGCGTCGGCACGCCTACCTGGTGCTGAACAAGCCGCGCGGGGTGGTGTCCACCCTGTCCGACCCGGAGGGGCGCACCACGCTGGCCGACTACTTGGAGAACCGCCGCGAACGGCTCTTCCACGTCGGGCGCCTGGACACCGATACCGAGGGTCTGATCATCCTGACCAACCACGGCGAGTTCGCCCACCGGCTGGCCCACCCGTCCTACGAGGTGCCGAAAACCTACCTGGCGGTGGTCGAGGGCCGGGTCAACCCGGCGGTGATCCGGCGACTGCAGAAGGGCGTGACCCTGGAGGACGGCCCGGTGCGGCCCGACAAGGTCACCCTGAAGAACGCCCACGCCGACCGGTCGATGGTCGAGGTGGTGTTGCACGAGGGCCGCAACCGGATCGTGCGCCGGATGTTCGACTCGGTCGCCCACCCGGTACGCGAACTGGCCCGCACCCGGATCGGCCCGGTGCGGTTGGGCCGGCTGCCCAGCGGCGAATCACGCGACCTGACCCGGGAGGAACTGGGCGCCCTGCTGGACCTCATCGGGCTGTGAAATGTCCTTCCTGACCCGGCGGATCTACGGCCTGGAAAGCGAGTTCGGCGTGCTCGGGCTGGACGACCCGCTCAGCCCCGAACAGATCGCCCGCTACCTGTTCCGCACCGTGGTGGCCTGGGGACGCACCAGCAACGTCTTCCTGGAGAACGGCTCCCGGGTCTACCTCGACGTCGGCTCGCACCCCGAGTACGCCACCGCCGAATGCGACTCCCTGCCCCAGGTGGTCGCCCACGACCGGGCCGGGGAACTGATCATCCACGACCTCGCCCTCGGCGCCCAGCAACAACTGGCCGAGGAACGCATCACCAGCCGCATTCACCTGTTCAAGAACAACGTGGACTCCTACGGCCACTCCTACGGCTGCCACGAGAACTATCTGGTGCGCCGCACCGGCGACTTCGGCCGGTACGCCGATGTGCTGGTGCCCTTCCTGGTGTCGCGCACCCTGCTGTGTGGTGCCGGGCTGGTGGCCACCGACGAGCACGGCCGAACCGGCTACCAACTCAGCCAACGCGCCGACCACATGTGGGAGGCGGTCTCCTCGGCCACCACCCGCACCCGTCCGATGATCAACACCCGCGACGAACCGCACGCCGACCCCGAACGGTACCGCCGGCTGCACGTGATCGTGGGGGACTCCACGATGGCCGAACCCACCACCGCGCTGAAGATCGGCTCCTGCGAGTACGTGTTGCGGGTGATCGAATCGGGCCGGGCGATGCGCGACCTGCGGTTGGAGAACCCGGTGCGGGCGATGCGCGAGATCAGCGCCGACCCGACCGGACGCACCCCGGTGCGGTTGGCCAACGGCCGCACGATCACCGCCCTGGAACTGCAGGGGGAGTACCTGACCGCGGCCCTGGACATCGCCGCACAGGACCCCGAACCGGCCGACCCCTGGTTGGCCCGCACCCTGGAACTGTGGCAGCGCGGCCTCACCGCGATCGAAACCGACACCCTGACCCTGGTCGACACCGAACTGGATTGGGTGATCAAACAACGCCTGCTGCAGCGTTACGCCGACCGGGACGGGCTGGCCCTCGACGACCCTCGGCTGGCCCAGATCTCGCTGTCCTACCACGACATCTCCCCGACCCGGGGCCTGCACCGGCTGTTGGAGACCGCCGGGGCCGCCGCCCGCTGGACCACCCCCGATCAGGTGACCGACGCGATGACCGTGGCCCCCGCCACCACCCGGGCCGCCTTGCGCGGCCGGTTCATCGCCGCCGCCCGCGCCGCCGGCGTGCCCTATGCGGTCGACTGGACGAACCTGCGGGTCACCGAGGGCGCCCACGCCCGCACCGTGCTGTGCAAGGACCCGTTCGCCGCCTCCGATGAGCGGGTGGACCGATTGATCGACGGAATCGGCGCCGGCGGGCCGGTCGGGTAAGGTACGCGCGTGCAGTACAACTTCCGACGCGCCGGTGCGGCCCTGGCGGCACTCACCCTGACCGTGGCCCTGGCCGCGTGTTCCGGTGACGACACCGAGACCCCCACCGATCCCGGTACCGCCGACCCGACCGCGGTCGCACCCACCGACGAGGCCACCCCGGAGCCGACCCCCGAACCCACCCCGGAGGCCGAACCGACCGTCCTGGAGAACCTGGACGACATCACGGTCACCGGTGAGTTGAACCAGCCGGTGACCATCGAGGTGCCCGCCCCGATGCAGGTCGACGAGACCCAGGTCAAGGTGCTCGAACAGGGTGACGGCGCGAAGGTGCCCGAGGGTGGCCAGGTGCTGGTGCACTACACCGGGGTGAACGGCCGCAGCGGCGAGGAGTTCGACTCCAGTTGGTCGGCCGGGGATCAGCCCGTGCCCTTCCCGCTCGATCAGGTCGTGCCCGGTTTTTCCAAGGGCCTGGTCGGCCAGCAGGTGGGCAGCCGGGTGCTGATCGCGATCACCGGTGCCGACGGGTACGACCCGATGGGCGGCAGCCCGCCGATGATCGAGGTCGGCGACACCCTGGTCTTCGTGGTCGACATCGTCGACACCCAGTTGGGTGGGCCCGAGGGTGAACCGGTGACCCCCGCCGATGGGTTGCCGACCGTCTCCGGCGAGCTGGACGCACCCGAGGTGACCATCCCGAACGGCGACCCGCCGACCGAACTGGTCGTGCAGACCCTGATCAAGGGCACCGGCCCGGAGGTGGCCGCCACCGACACGATCGTGGCCGACTACCAGACCGTGTCCTGGAGCACCGGTGAAGTGATCGACCAGTCGTACGGCCGCAACCCCGCCTCGGCCCAGGTGTCCCGCCTGATCCAGGGCTGGGTCGAGGGCATCCCCGGCCAGACCGTCGGCAGCCGGGTGCTGCTCGTGGTGCCGCCGGACCTGGCCTACGGCGAATCCGGCTACGAGGACCCGCCCGTCGAAGGCGGCGACACGCTGGTGTACGTGGTCGATATTCTGATGTCGACGCCCGGCGAGTAAGCTGGGCCATTCTGCGGGTGGGGTCCGGTGGTCGGACGCCACACTTCCGGTGTGGAGATCGGGGTTCGAATCCTCGCGCCCGCTCCAATTGCAGGCCGCGCAGCGGCTGGTTTCACTTCGACGGAGCTCAGTACGAGCGACAAGCTCAACCGACGCCGCCGCGCTCACGTCGGTTGAGCAGGCCGCGTAGCGGCCGTGTCGAAACCAGTGAGCTATGCGGAGTCGATCCGGGCCGCCGGGCCGACGCCACCGCCGAGCTTCGCCAGCCGGGGGAGCACCCAGGGGTCGGACGGTAGTTGCGCCGGGTCGAAGCGGCGCAGCAGCTCCGGCATGGTGACCTGCTCGCCGGGGAGCAGCCCGTCCGGGCCGGTCGGGCCGGGTTCGGCCAGGCCCAACGATGCGGCCAGCAGTGACCGCACCCGGCCGGGATCCCAGCCCAGCTCACCGACCTGGGCCAGGCTGATCGCCCCGTCCCGTTTCGCCAGCCGGGTGCCCTCGTCGTTGACCACCAACGGCACATGGGCGAACTCGGGCGGCCGGCCACCGAGCTGGTCGGCCAACCACCCGTGCCGGGGCGCCGACGACAGCAGGTCATCACCGCGGCACACCTGATCGATACCCATCGCCAGATCGTCCACCACCACCGCCAGGTGATACCCGAACGCCCCGTCACTGCGCCGCACCACGAAATCGTCCACCGGGGCGGTGACCGCGCCGTGCCAGCGGTCCTGCACGGTGAACGGGACGTCCCCGGCCCGTACCCGCAGGGCGGGCGGACGGGTCTCGCGGCGGCGCCGGCGTTCGGCGCTGCTCAGCTCCCGGCAGGTGCCCGGGTAGGGCCGCAACCCATCGGCGGCGTGCGGGGCGGTGCTGGCCAGGGCGATGTCCTTGCGGGTACAGAAACACTCGAAGACGTCCAACCGGCCCAATGCCTCCTCGTACAGCCCCAGGCGTTCGGTCTGCACCACCGTCGGCGGGTCGAAATCCAGCCCGAGGGCGGCCAGGTCGGCGACCTGTTCGGCAGCCACCCGTGGGGCGCCGGCGACCCGCTGCTGGTCGAGATCCTCGATCCGCAATCGGAAGGCCCGTCCACTGCCACGGGCCAACAACCACGCCACCAGCGCGGTGCGCAGATTACCCAGGTGCAGCGCCGAGGTCGGGCTCGGCGCGTAACGTCCGGCTCCGGCGTGCGGTGTGCTGGTCGGTGGGTTCATCTCGAACCCCGATCGTAACCGGGTCAGCCCAGGCACATGTCCGCCCCGGGCGGATACGACAGTTCACAAACGGGGCCGTACCGGTAACCTCGACGGTGAACATCAGGGGGTGACATGGCGGCGCGCAAATCCGAGCGACAGATGAATCTGACGATCGTCCTCTTGGCGGCGCGTGGGTACCTGACCCGGCACCAGATCCGCCGCCGGGTCGAGGGGTACGCCGGCCTGAGTGACTCCGCCTTCGAACGGGCCTTCGAACGCGACAAGGATGATCTGCGCCGTTACGGCATGGAGATCAGCACCGGGCAGAACGCCGAGTGGGCCGCCGACGAGATCGGCTACCGGATCCTGCGCTCGGAGTTCGAACTGCCCCCGGTGCACCTGACCGCCGAGGAGGCCGCCGTGGTGGGCCTGGCCTCCCGCGCGTGGGCGGCACACGATCTGGCCGGATCCACCGCCAATGCGGTGCGCAAACTCTCCCTGGATTCCGAGGCCGGGTCGGCCGACCTGCCCTGGGATCCGGTGGTGACCGTGCCCGAACACGTCTTCACCCCGTTCATGGAGGCGGTGAACACCCGCACCCGGATTCGCTTCGACTACCGCAACTCCCGCGGCGAGGTGTCCCGACGCGTCCTCGAACCCTGGGGGCTGAGCCAAACCAAGGGCTCCTGGTACGTCACTGGGCGCGATGTCGATCGCGACGGCCGGCGCACCTTCAAGCTCGACCGGGTGATCGACACCCCCCGGACGACCGGGGCGGCCGGCAGTTTCGACCTGCCACCCGGCCTCGACCTGGCGGCGATCTGGGCCGAACTGGCCGACCAACCGGCCCGCAGCGCCGTCCTCGCGTTGCGCCCGGGCACCGAGGCGGTGCTGCGCCGACGCGGTATCGACACCGACCACCCCCGTCCGGACGGCCTGCCGGAGGACTGGACGCTGTTGGAGGTGCCGTACTCCTACGAACCCGGCCTGATCGGGGAGTTGGCCGCCGCTGCCGACAATGTGCTGGTGCTGGCCCCGGCCGATCTGCGCGAACGGGTGCTGGAACGACTCACCGGGGTGACGCGATGAGCAGCCTGCAGCAGGTGCCGCGACTCCTGGCGCTGGTGCCCTACCTGGTGCGCCACCCCGGAGCCCGGGTGGCCGACGTGGCCGTCGACTTCGGGGTCAGCCCCGAACAGGTACGCCGTGACCTGCACGTGCTGTGGTACTGCGGGGTGTCCGGGATGCCCGACGACCTGATCGACATCAACATGGATCAGGTCGATCAACACGGGGTGATCCACCTGAGCAACGCCGACTTCCTGAGCCGGCCGCTGGTGCTCTCACCCACCGAGGCACTGACCCTGGTGGTCGGCCTGCAGGCCCTGCGCCAGGTCGCCGGGCCCGATGCGGTGGGGGCGATCGACCAGGCCCTGGCCAAGGTGCGGGCGGCGCTGGGCACCCGCAGCGAACTGCCCGACCAGGTGGTGGTCGAGGTGCGCTCGGCCGCCGACCGGGTTCGCGCCACCCTGGACGAGGCGATCGCCCGGCAGCGCCGGATCGAGATGGAGTACCAGCCCGACCACGTCCTGGAATCACAACGACGCAACGTCGACCCGCACTCGGTAGCGGTGCGCGACGGGTACGCCTACCTGGAGGCCTACGACCTGGATCGGCAGGGCTGGCGGTCGTTCCGGCTCGACCGGATCGTCGATGCGGTGGTCACCTCCATCCCCGCCGGTCAGCACGGCGCCGCGCCATCGGCTCCCGGACGGCACTGGCTGTCCGCCCTCGACGACGCCGACCCGGTCGACCTGTGGTTGGCCGCCGACGCCCGCTGGGTGGCCGAGAAGTACCCGGTGGAGGCGACCCGGGCCGCGACCGCCGAGGACGCCGCGTCCGCCGGGGTCGAACCGCACCCCGACGACCTGGTGGTCACCATGCTGATCGCCGAACCGGAATGGTTGACCCGGCTGCTGCTGCGGTTGGGACAATCGGCCCGGGTGCTGAACGCCGACCGGTGGCGGGCCGAGACCACCGAAGCCGCCGAACGGGCCCGCCGGGCCATCGCGATGCACCAACGGGTCGGCGAAGCATCGGGTAGGGTCGAAGCGTGATGTGGGTGCTGATCTTCGGCGGTATCGCCCTCGGCGGGCTGATCATGGTGATCAGCTACGCCGTATGGCTGTACCACAAGGCATCGGACCTGTGGTCGGAAATCGAGATGCTCGGCACTCGGGCGGACGAATTGGGTGCCCTGTTGGAACAACTGGCGCCCATGCCGGAGATCGGTGAAGCCGAATCCCCGGCGGGGAGAGGGTAGGTACGTAATGGTCCCCATGTTCTTGAGCACGACGGAACTGCTGATCATCCTGGCGGTCGCGCTGCTGATCTTCGGCGGCACCAAACTGGCCGGGTTGGGCCGCGGCGCCGGTCGGGCGATCCGGGAGTTCAAGGAAGAAACCCGTGGCCTGAACTCCGACGAAACAACCAACACCACCGACCGGCAGATCGAGGCCGACCCCGACCGTCCCACCGATGTCGGTGACGACGCCGGGCGGCGTCACGACGGCTGAACCCCGTGGCCCGACTGCGCACGGCGGGCCGGCGGTCGTCCGAGGGCACGATGTCGCTGGCCGACCATTTTCGTGAACTCCGGCTGCGGCTGATGCTGGCGTTGATCGGCATCGGCGTGATGACGGTGGTGGCCGCGATCTTCTACCAGCACCTCTACCGGCTGTTGCTGCGGCCGGTGAACCAGGCGATGCAGAACCTCGCCGCCACCCATCCCGACGTCGATGCCGCGCTGGTGAACATCGGCATCCCGGCACCGATGATGCTGGCCATCAAATTGTGCCTGGTCGCCGGGGTGGTGGGCAGTGCCCCGTGGTGGATCTATCAGGTGTGGGCCTTCATCGCCCCCGGCCTGCTGCGCCACGAGAAGAAATGGGCCCTGGCCGTGGTCGGCATCTGCGCCCCGCTGTTTCTCGGCGGGGTGTTCGTCGGGTACTGGGTGATGCCCACCGCGATCACCTTCATGCTGTCCTTCATCCCGGAATCGGCCGGGGTGAACAGCATGGTCGACCTGCCCTTCTACCTCGACTTCCTGGTGCGACTGATGCTGGTCTTCGGCATCGCGATGGTGATTCCGGTGTTCGTGGTGCTGCTCAACTTCGTCGGTGTGATTCCGGCCGCCGCCCTGTCGCGGTGGCGCAGCTTCGTGATCTTCGGCTGCTTCGTGTTCGCCGCCGTCGCCACCCCCGGTGGTGACCCGCTCTCGATGCTGGCGCTGGCCCTCCCGATGGCGTTACTGTTCCTGATCGCCGAGCTCATCGCCCGCATCCACGACCGCCGTTCCGGCGCACGGCTTCGAGAGGCCCAGTGATGTCCGACGGACCCGTCCTGACCCTGGTGTGCAACCCCAACGCCGGCCTCGGCAAGGCCAACAAACTGTTGCCCCGGGTGACCGCCGCGATCGAACGCGCGATCCCGGACGCGAATGTGCGGATCCACCGGGCGGTCAGCGTGCGCGAAGCCCGGGTGCTGACCGTGGCCGCGGCCGCGGCGGCCCGTCCGGCCACGGATGATCGGCGCGCCGACGCGGTGCTGGTGATGGGCGGGGACGGGATGATGCACCTGGGCATCCAGGCCTGCGCCGGCACCGGGGTACCGATCGGGTTGATCCCGGCCGGCACCGGCAACGACATCTGCCGCGGCTTCGGCCTGCCCAGCAACGATGCCCTGGCCGCCCTGGACGTGATCGTGCGCGGCCACACCCGCCGGGTGGACCTGATCAAGGTGCGCGGTGACCTGGTCGACGGCACCCGGGAACGCCACGTCGCGTCCGTGGTCGCCTCCGGCTACGACGCGAAGGTGAACCGCCGCGCCAACCACACCTCCTGGCCGCGAGGCTCGGCCCGTTACGCGGTGGCGGTGTTTCGGGAACTGCGGGTCTTCGAACCGTTGCGATACCGGGTCACCATCGACGGGGAAACCGCCGAACTGCCCGCGATGGTCATCTCGGTGGCCAACTCGCGCTACTTCGGTGGCGGCATCATGATCGCCCCGCGCGCCGACCCGGCCGACGGCTGGCTGGACATAACCCTGGTGCACCCGGTCAGCCGACTCACCCTGATCCGGCTGTTCGCGAAACTGTTCAGCGGTAAGTTCGTCTCCGACCCGGCGGTCGAACAGTTGCGCGCCCGCGAGATCATCATCGACGGCGACGGGTTGATCGCGATGGGGGACGGCGAGGAGCTCGGCCCCGTCCCCGTCACCCTGACCAACGAACCCGACGCCCTGACCATTTTCACCCCGAACTGATGGATGACCTGACACCTGCCCAAGCCATGGCGGCCGCCCGGCAACGCAACCGCTACCCCGAACTGACCGAGTTCGGCCACGGCTACTCGTTCGCCTTCGACGACTACCAGGTCGAGGCCTGCCAACACGTCGAGGACGGCTCCGGTGTGCTGGTGGCCGCCCCGACCGGCGCCGGCAAGACCATCGTGGGCGAGTTCGCCGTCCACCTGGCACTGAGCCGGGGACGCAAGGCCTTCTACACCACCCCGATCAAGGCCCTGTCGAACCAGAAGTACCACGACCTGGTCGACCGGCACGGTGCCGACAACGTCGGGCTGCTCACCGGCGACACCTCGATCAACTCCGAGGCATCGGTGGTGGTGATGACCACCGAGGTGCTGCGCAACATGATCTACGCCTCCTCGCCGACGCTGAACAACCTGGGGTTCGTGGTGATGGACGAGGTGCACTACCTCGCCGACCGATTCCGCGGCGCGGTGTGGGAGGAAGTGATCATCGGTCTGCCCGAGTCGGTGCAGATGATCTGTCTGTCGGCGACGGTCAGCAACGCCGAGGAGTTCGGTGAATGGCTCGGTGAGGTGCGCGGCGACATGCGGATCGTGGTGTCGGAGAAGCGCCCCGTGCCGCTGTACCAGCACGTGATGGTCGGCCGGAAACTGTACGACCTGTTCGCCGAGGTGGCCCCCACCGCGGTGGTCGACGACCAGCCGGTGTCGGGCAAGTGGTCGGTGAACCCGCAGTTGGTCAACGTCGCCAAGACCGAATCGCGCACCGTCCGCGACGACTCGCGCCGACCCCGGGGGCGCCGGGGCCGGGGCAAGAAGTCGAGCTACGGGTCCGGCGCGTACGGGGGCGCCGCACACGGTACACACCAGGACCGCAGCCAGCAGCGACGCCGCACCGTGCCGACCCGTCCCGACATGGTCGAGGCCCTCGACCGGGCGAACCTGCTGCCGGCCATCGTGTTCATCTTCTCCCGCGCCGGCTGTGACGCCGCGGTGCGACAACTGCAAACCGCCCGGGTGCGGCTGACCACCGCCGAGGAGGAGTTGGCGATTCTGCAGATCGCCGAGAAGCACATCACCGGGTTGTCCGAGGCCGATCTGCGCGCGCTGCGCTGGGACGACTTCCTCGACGCCCTGCTGCGCGGGGTGGCCTCCCACCACGCCGGCCTGCTGCCGGCCTTCAAGGAACTGGTCGAGGAGTGTTTCGTCTCCGGGCTGATCAAGGTGGTGTTCGCCACCGAAACCCTGGCCCTGGGCATCAACATGCCGGCCCGCTCGGTGGTGCTGGAGAAATTGGTGAAGTTCAACGGCGAAACCCACGCCGACATCACCCCGGGCGAATACACCCAGCTCACCGGACGGGCCGGGCGTCGCGGCATCGACGTCGAGGGTCACGCGGTGGTGTTGTGGCAGCCCGGCCTCGACCCGCGCGCGGTGGCCGGCCTGGCATCGCGGCGTACCTACCCGCTGCGCTCGTCCTTCGCCCCGACCTACAACATGGCGGTCAACATGGTCGGCCGGGTGGGCCGCGACCAGGCCCGCACCCTGCTGGAACAGTCCTTCGCCCAGTTCCAGACCGACGGGTCGGTGGTGGGCCTGGCCCGGCAGGTGGCCCGCAACCAGCAGGCCATCGGGGATCATCTGGCCGCCCTGGAATGCGACCGTGGCGACTTCATGGCCTACGCCCGGTTGCGGGAGCAGATCTCGGTCACCGAGGCCGAGGCCGCCCGGGCCCGCCGCTCCGACTCGCGGGCGGTGACCCTGGACACCCTGGCCGGGCTGCGGGTCGGCGACATCATCGGGGTGCCGTCGGGCAAACACGCCGGCTGGGCCCTGGTGGTCGACACCTCGGCCGAGAACAGCGAGGGGCCCCGGCCACAGGTGCTCACCGAGGCACACCACGTCCGACGCCTGTCCCCGGCCGACTTCCCGACCGCGCCGGTGATCCTGGGCCGGATGAAGGTGCCGAAACGGTTCAACCCCCGCGAACGCACCAGCCGCCGGGCGATGGCGGCAGCATTCGACGCGAAACTGAAGGAGCTCGACACCAGCACGCCGATCCGGCGACGGGCCGGTGAGGTGGACGAGGCCACCCGGCAGCGGATCGCCGAGTTGCGGGCCGAGCTGGCCGCCCACCCCTGTCACACCTGCCCCGACCGGGAAACCCACGCCCGCCGCGCCGAGAAGGTGTTGCGGTTGGAGGGTGAGAACGCCGCGATCGAACAGAAGGTGAAGCGGCGCACCAGCACCATCGCCGCCCAGTTCGACCGGATCTGCCTGGTGCTGCAATCGCTGGGGTACCTGGTCGAGGGGGAAACCGAACAGGAGTTGGTGGTCACGGACGCCGGCCGGCTGTTGTCACGGATCTACGCCGAACTCGACCTGGTCGCGGCCGAGGCCGTCCGGGACGGGGTCTTCGACGGGCTCAGCCACCCGCAGTTGGCCGCGGTGTTGTCGACGCTGATCTTCGAATCCCGCCGTGACGATGGTGACCGGTACGCCCGGATGCCCGACCGGGAGACCTCCCGGGTGGTCGACGACCTGCGCCGGATCCGGCACCGCATCGACCAGTTGGAACGCGACGCCCGGATCGAACGGGGCCGCGACCTCGACATCGGCTTCGCGTCCACCGTGTTCGCCTGGGCGTCCGGGGTGCCGCTGGCCGAGGTGCTGGTCGAATCGAAGATGACCGCCGGCGACTTCGTCCGCTGGGTGCGGCAGGTGATCGACTTCGCCGACCAGGTCGCCGACGCCGCCGGCCCCGGCGACCTGCGCCGCACCGCCCGCGAGGCCGTCCATGCGATGCGTCGCGGCATCGTCGACCTGGAACAGGATCCGGCCGAGGACTGACCCGGCGGGTTAGGGTTGATCGGCCGCGGTACGGCGGGATCGGTTTCGACATGACGAGGACGATGTGGCTGAGCTTCGACGCGCCCGGTGGGCGGTGGCCGCCACCTTCTTCACCAACGGGTTCGCGATCGCGAACCTGGTGCCGCGCTACCCGGAGATCAAGGACGCGCTGGAGCTGACCAACACCGGGTTCGGCACCGCGATCGCCTTTCTGCCGGTCGGCTCGATCATCGCCGGCCTGGCCGCGGGACACCTGGTGGCCCGGTTCACCTCGGCGCGGGTCGCGACCCTGGGCATGGTGCTGCTGAGCCTGGCCGTGTTGGGGGCCGGGGTGTCCGGGCACGGGGTGATGCTCGCCGCGATGCTGTTCGTGGTCGGTGCCTGTGACGCGATCGCCGACGTCGCCCAGAACGCCCACGGGCTACGGGTGGAACGGGCGATGGGCCGGGCGATCCTGAACTCGCTGCACGCCTCGTGGAGTGCCGGGGCGGTGGCCGGGGGATTGCTCGGTGCCGCCGCGGCGTCCCGGGCGGTGCCGATCCCGGTGCACCTGGGAGTGGCCACCGGCATCGTCGCCATCGCCATGCTGCTGGCACTGCGCCACCTGCTGCCCGGCGCGGACCCCCGCCCACCCGACGACGAACCCGCCGCCCGCGGCGGCATCGGACGCAAGATCTGGCTGCTGCTGGCCCTCGGCCTGGTCGCCGGCGCCTCGCTGCTGATCGAGGACGTCTCCGCGGCATGGAGCACCATCTACCTGGCCAGCTGGCTGGGCGCCGCCCCTGGCATCGCCGGCATGGGCTTCGTCGCCGGAGCCGGGATGCAGTTTCTCGGCCGACTGGTCGCCGACCGGGCCGTCGACCGCTTCGGCGACCGAACCGTCGCCCGGGCCGGTGGCCTGCTGGTGCTGACCGGCGGGCTGCTGGTGGTCGGGGTCGCCACGGTGCCGGCCACCATCGTCGGCTTCGGCCTGGCCGGGTTCGGGGTGGCCTCCCTGGTGCCGGCCGCCTACCGGCAGGCCGATCTGATCCCCGGGCTGCCGCCGGGGCGTGGGCTGACCGTGGTCGGTTGGCTGCTGCGGTTCGCGTCGATGGTGGCCCCGCCGGTGATCGGCATGATCGCCGATGCCTCGAGCCTGCGGATCGGCCTGCTGGTGATGGTGGTCGCCGGGGTGTTGGCCGTGGTTTTCGCCCGGTCATTGCCCGCCGGCACCCGTCCCGGCCCGGCCCGATGACCGAGACCGCAAGCCGAACAGCCGAAAACGGCCCGTTGTGGTTGCGGCGACCCGTATTCGCGTAGGTTCGAGTCATCACCGGCCCCGGTGGCGCGGCTACAGTTGCACCCATGACTCTTGCTGTCCGGGTGATTCCCTGCCTCGACGTCCACGACGGCCGCGTGGTGAAGGGCGTGAACTTCACCAACCTGCGCGATGCCGGTGATCCGGTCGAACTGGCTGCCGCCTACGGTGCGGCCGGGGCCGACGAGCTCACCTTCCTGGACATCTCCGCCTCCAAGGACGGCCGGGCCACCACCCGCGAAATGGTCACCAAGACCGCCGAAACCGTGTTCATTCCGCTCACCGTCGGCGGCGGCGTGGGCAGCGTCGAGGATGTCGACGCGCTACTGCGCTGCGGCGCCGACAAGGTCAGCATCAACACCTCCGCGCTGCGCCGACCGGAGCTGATCAGCGACATCACCCAACGCTTCGGCAACCAGGTGCTGGTGCTGTCGGTCGACGCCCGCCGCGAGGAGGGCATGCCGTCCGGTTACGGGGTGACCACCCACGGCGGCACCACCTCCGCCGGCGTCGACGCGGTGGAATGGGCCCGCCGCGGGGTCGAACTCGGGGCCGGGGAGATCCTGCTGAACTCGATGGACGCCGACGGCACCACCGACGGATTCGATCTCGACATGCTGCGTGACGTGCGCGCCGCGGTGAACGTCCCGCTGATCGCCTCCGGTGGGGCGGGCACCGTGCAGCACTTCGTCGAAGCCGTCGAAGCCGGCGCGGACGCCGTGCTCGCCGCCAGCGTCTTCCACTACGGCACGCTCACCATCCAACAGGTCAAGGACGGGCTGCGCGCCGCCGGTCACCCGGTTCGCGACGCATGAGCAAACCACGCCACCCGGAGGGTCCGGCTGGTTTCACTTCGACGGGGCTCAGTACAGGCGACGCGGACGCTGCGCGTCCGGCTCAACCAGCGTGGGGGAGCCCTGCTCAACCGACGCCGAGTGGGCCTGCTCAAGCGACGCCGGACGGTTTTCATACGCCGGTTGAGGAGGCTCGCGTGAGCGAGCCGTCTCGAAACCTCGCGAGGGGGTCCGAGGACCAGACTTCGGGGCGGTCGTTGCCGGTGCGGGTCGGGTTGTGGGTGTTGGAGGTGTTGCCGGCGACGATCGTGGCGTGTCTGGTGTTGCCGTGGGTGATCTCCGGTGGTACCGCGCAGCCGTGGAATCCGGCGACCACCGACCTGGAGGTGTACCGGTTGGCGGCGCAGGACATGCTCGCCGGCAAGGACTTCTATGCCACCCGCACCCCCTACTGGGGGCTCTACTTCATTTATCCGCCGATTGCCCTGCTGCTGATGACGCCCCTGGCGTTCGGGCCCTACGTGCTCTGGCAGGTGCTGTGGACCTTCGGGTTGGTCGTCGCCCAACAGTCGGTGTTGCGCCGGGTCGGGGTACCGCGCGGGTGGCGGCTGGCCCTGGTCGGTGCCCTGATCGTGGTGGCGGTCGAACCGATCCGCACCACCCTGGGCTACGGCCAGGTCAACACCTTCCTGATGGCCTTCGTGGTCGCCGCCCTGCTGCCCGACCCACCCGCCTCCGCACCACGATGGCTGCGACCCCGCGGGCTGCTGATCGGGCTCGCCACCGCCATCAAACTCACCCCCGCCTACCTGGCGGTGCTCGCCTTCTTCAGCCGACGCATGGCCGTCGCCTGGTGGGCCTTCGTCGGCTTCCTGCTCTTCACCGGTCTCGGCTTCGCCCTGCAACCGAGCCAGAGCCTGCGCTTCTGGCGCAACGACCTGCCCGCCGAGACCTCCGGGGCGATGTACGTCGGCAACCAGGCGATCAGCGGCCTGGTCACCCGGTGGCTGCCGATGTCGGCCTGGACGATCGTGGGCGTCGTCATCGCCGCGATCGTCGCCGTCGCCGGCCTGTACGCCGCCCGGCACTGGTGGCTGCGCGGGCAGGCCGGGTTCGCGATCGGCCTGGCCGGCCTGGTCACCTGCCTGGTCAGCCCCCTGTCGTGGACCCACCACTACGTGTGGGTGCTGCCCTTCGGCGCCGCCCTCGCCCTGGGCAGCGCCCTGCCGCTGTGGATCCGGGCGGCCGGCGGGGTGTGGGCCCTGTGGATCGCGGTGCAGACACCGCTGGCGGTGCTGCCCTACAAGAACAACGCCGCCGGTGAATACACCTTCGGACAGGACCTGGTGGCCAACCTCGGCCCGCTGCTGGGGGCGCTGTTCGTGCTGGCTCTGGCGGTGTGGGCTGTCCGTGATCGACGCCTCGTGGTTGCTCCGCATGCCCGGGGGCTAGATTTGCCCCATGGCCGACGAAACACCTGACATCAAGCCCCGTTCCCGCGCCGTCACCGACGGTCTCGAAGCCAGCGCCGCGCGCGGCATGTTGCGGGCGGTCGGGATGGGCGATGACGACTTCGCCAAACCGCAGATCGGTGTCGCGTCCAGTTGGAACGAAATCACCCCCTGCAACCTGAGCCTGGACCGGTTGGCCAAGGCCGCCAAGAACGGTGTGCACGCCGGCGGCGGCTACCCGCTGGAGTTCGGCACCATCTCGGTGTCCGACGGCATCTCGATGGGCCACGAGGGGATGCACTACTCGCTGGTGTCGCGCGAGGTGATCGCCGACTCGGTCGAGGTGGTGATGAGCGCCGAACGACTGGACGGCGCGGTGCTGCTGGCCGGCTGCGACAAGTCGCTGCCCGGCATGCTGATGGCCGCCGCCCGACTCGACCTGGCCTCGGTCTTCCTCTACGCCGGCTCGACCATGCCCGGCTCGGTGGACGGCCGCAACGTCACCATCATCGACGCCTTCGAGGCGGTCGGCGCCTGCGCCCGTGGTCTGATGAGCGAGGCCGAGGTCAAGGAGATCGAACGCAACATCTGCCCCGGTGAGGGTGCCTGCGGCGGCATGTACACCGCGAACACGATGGCCTCGATCGCCGAAGCCCTCGGCATGTCCATCCCCGGCTCGGCCGCCCCGCCGGCGGTCGACAGCCGTCGTGACGGGTTCGCCCGCCGCAGCGGTGAGGCCGTGGTGAACATGTTGAAGCTCGGCATCACCCCCCGGCAGATCCTCACCAAGACCGCCTTCGAGAACGCCATCGCCCTGCTGATGGCCCTCGGCGGCTCCACCAACGCGGTGCTGCACCTGCTCGCGATCGCCCACGAGGCCGAGGTCGACCTCACCCTGGGTGACTTCGAGCGGATCGGCCGCAAGGTGCCGCACCTGGCCGACGTGAAGCCCTTCGGCCGTTACGTGATGACCGACGTCGACAAGGTCGGCGGCATCCCGGTCGTGATGCGCGCCCTGCTCGAGGCCGGCTTCATCGACGGCGACGCGATGACCGTCACCGGCC
>JAAYAO010000002.1 GCA_012719335.1 Propionibacterium sp.
CGCCGGTTGAGCCGTGACCACTTGCGGTCACAAGTCGAAACCCGGCAACCCCACTCCACGCCGGTTGAGCCGTGACCACTTGCGGTCACAAGTCGAAACCCGGCAACCCCACTCCACGCCGGTTGAGCCGTGACCGCGTGCGGTCACGAGTCGACACCCGGTGACGTTGGGCAGGGTGTCCTCCGCGGTGTTCCACCACCGTGCTGCGAGCATCGTCCGCTGAGTCGACACCGACTCGTTCCCGGTTGGGCCCGCGGGATAGGGATGATCGGTGACCGCCGACGAGCACCATTTCCGGATCCCCGAGGTGAACCGGGTCTTCGACCGACGCCGGATCCTGTTCGTCATCCTGATGTTCCTGGTCATGGTGATGGTCGGCATGTCGTCGGTGAACGTGGCCCTGCCCTCGATCGAACACGGGCTGGGCGCCACCGACAGTGACATCCAGTGGATCCTGTCCGCCTACGCGTTGGCGATCGGCCTGGGGCTGGTACCCGCCGGCCGGGCCGGTGACGTGCTCGGCCGGGATGCCTTCTTCGTGACCGGGGTGGTCGTCTTCATGACCGGGGCGTTGTTCAGCGGGCTGGCCCCCACCCCGGCGGTGCTGAACGTGGCCCGGATCGTCCAGGGTCTGGGTTCCAGCCTGGTCGCGCCACAACTCACCGGCATGATCGTCCGGTACTTCGAGGGACGCTCCCGGGCGATGGCCTTCGCCAGCATGGGCGTGGTCGCCTCGGTGGCGATGGCGGTCGGGCCCACCCTCTCGGGGGCGATCATCACCGCGGTCGGCGAACAGGGCTGGCGGGTGGCCTTCCTGATCAACCTGCCGGCCGGGTTGCTCGCCCTGATCCTGGCCGCGATGTGGTTCCCCTTCGAGAAGGAGCGCGGCCTGTGGCGGCACCGCCGCAACGGTCTGCCGAAGGTCGACCTCGACCCGGTCGGGGCGGTGCTGCTCGGCGCGGCGGTGTTGTCGGTGATGCTGCCGCTGATCGTCAAGGGTGTGCCGGCGATCTGGGGGCTGTGGGTGCTGAGCCCGGTGCTGGGCTGGTTGTGGGTGCGCTGGGAGCTGGCCTACCGGCGGCGCGGGCGTCAACCGATGGTGATGATGGAACTGTTCCGGGTGCGCAGTTACAGCAACCAGGTGATGGTGTCGGCGGCGATGTTCATGGCGAACACCCCGATGTTCGTGGTGGCGGCCCTGTACACCCAGCAGGCCCACGGCGCCACCGCGCTGGTCGCCGGGCTGATCGGGCTGCCGAATGCCGTCTCCCAGGCCCTGGCCGCGTGGTGGGCCGGTCGGCGGGCGATGATGATCGGCCAACATCTGGTGGTCATCGGGGTGTTGTTGAACCTGGTCGGGGCACCACTGGTGATCGGGTGTGCGGTGCTGGTCGACAGCACCGGGCTGCACTACGGCTGGTTGGCGCTGCCGCTGGTGTTGCCCGGCCTGGGCATGGGTCTGTTCTCGGGCACCAACCTGGCCCTGGCGATGCGCGACGTGCCGTTGGAGATGGCCGGTACCGCCGGTGGGGTGAAGCAGTTGGCCGAACGAATGACCACCTCGATCGGTACCGCCCTGGTCACCGCGGTGCTGTTCGCGGTGCTGGTCGCCGGTGGCTGGACGTGGGCCTTCGCGGCCGGTTTCGCCACCATCGCGGCGATCTTCGTGCTGGGCCTGTGGTTGGCGATCCGGGCCTTGCGGGCCGCCTCCGGGTGAGGGACGGTCAGCGGGTCAGCTCCTCGGTGACGATGCCGGCGGCCGAGGTCAGGTTGCGCAACAACTGCACCGCCGGACGTTGGGTCCAGCCGGCCAGCCCGCAGGCCGGGGTGAGCACCACCCGGTCGGCCAGGCCGGGGCCCAGTTCCAGGGGTCGCAGCACCTTCAGGGCCCGCTCGGCGAGCTGATCGGGGCCGGGCACCTCGTCCGGCACGTGGGTGGGGGCGATGCCCAGCCACAGTTCGGTTCCGCGTTCCAACTCCGGGCCGAAGATGTCCCAGTCGCCCGCGGTCAACAGGTCGAGGTCGGCCGCCGGGGTGAACCCGGCATCGATCACGGTGCGCCAAGGGGTGCCGACCGCACAACAGTGCAGCACGTCGGCGCGCCCGGCGCGCACCACCTCGAGCCCCTCGGACAGTTCCGGATGGTCCACCGCGCGGTGCCGTCGGTAGCCGCTGGCGGTGGGCAGGGTGCCGGCCAGCACCGCGGCCAGCAGCGGCTCGTCGACCTGGGTGCGAATGGTGGCCAGCGGTAACCGGCGCTCCACCTCGGCGACGAAATCGGCGATGCCCAGGGCCAGCGCCTGGGTGAGCTCCCGGCGGGCGCCGGTGTCGGCCAGGACGAGTTCACCGCGGGGAAGTTCGACCGTGCCGGCCATCGTCCAGGGGCCGGGGAAGGACAGCTTGAACACGCCCTCCCAGTCGTGGGCCTGTTCCTCGAGTTGGTCCAGGTCGTCGCGAATCTGGGCCTTCGCGCGGCGCTGGTCGCGGCCGGAGCCGGCATCGGCCCCGGTCAACCGCCATCCGGCGGGTTGCAGGTCCGCGGCCAGCCCGATGATCAATCCGATCCCGCGACCGACCAGGCCGGCCGCCGCGCCCCGGGCGGGCAGTTCGGGCAGGTAGGGCAGCTCCGGCAACTCCCCCATCGTCAGCCGCAGCACCGCGGGCAGATCGACCCCGGGCCAGGAGCCCATCCCCGTCACCCTCACCGCGCGGCTCCGGCCTCGGTCGGGGCCGGCACCCGGCGGGTGGCGGCGATGGTGGCCGACCCGACCACCCGATCACGGTCGTAACAGACCACGGCCTGGCCGGGGGCGACCCCGACCAGGGGCTCGTCCAGTTCGACCTCGAGGTGTTCCCCGCGCACCGCGATCCGGGCCGGTACCGGCTCACCGTGCGCCCGTACCTGCACTTCCCCCTGCCACGGTTCGGTCACCGGGTGTTGGGTCCAGGTCAGCCGGATGCCGGTCAGGGCCTCGATCGCGAGCTCCTCGCGGGCACCGACGGTCACGGTGCGGTCGACCGGGCTGATGTCGAGCACGAAGCGGGGTTTGCCGTCGGCGGCCGGGGTGCCGATCCGCAGCCCCTTGCGCTGCCCGACGGTGAAGTGGTGGGTGCCCGGGTGGTGGCCCAGTTCGTTGCCGGCGGTGTCGACGATCGCGCCGGGCTGTTCGCCCAGGTGCCGGTCGAGAAAGCCCCCGGTGTCGCCGTCGGCGATGAAGCAGATGTCGTGGCTGTCGGGTTTGGCGGCCACCGACAGGCCCCGGCGTTCGGCCTCGGCGCGCACGTCGGTCTTGTACGAGTCGCCCAGCGGAAACAGCGAGTGGGCCAGTTGGGCGGCGCTGAGCACGCCGAGCACGTAGGACTGGTCCTTGCCCGGGTCGATCGCCCGGCGCAGTTCGGGGCCGTCGGGGCCGGGCAGCAGCCGGGCGTAGTGGCCGGTGGCGACCGCGTCGAAGCCGAGGGCCAGGCCCCGGTCGAGGACGGCGGCGAACTTGATCTTCTCGTTGCATCGCAGGCAGGGGTTCGGGGTGCGTCCGGCGGCGTACTCGGCGACGAAGTCGTCCACCACGTCGGTGGCGAAGCGATCCGACAGGTCCCAGATGTAGAAGGGGATGTCGAGGGTGTCGGCGGCCCGGCGGGCGTCGGTGGAATCCTCCAGCGAGCAGCAGCCCCGGGCCCCGGAGCGGTACGACTGCGGGTTGCGCGACAACGCCAGATGCACCCCGGTCACCTCGTGACCGGCGTCCACCATCCGCGCCGCGGCAACAGCCGAGTCGACCCCGCCCGACATGGCGGCCAAAACCTTCATGGGCACCTCCGGCGTCCCAGTGTAGGCGCAGCCACCGCACCCGACCGGTGTCCACCGCGAGAAGCGACGCGTGGTCGGGATTCCGACGCGGCGCCCCGGACGGCGGTCTCCGCGATCGGTCCCGCTCTACAGCGGTTCAGAGCGGTGCGGCGCGGCCAATATGGTCGTGGCGCACCGCTGGGAGCCGCCGGCGGTCGAAGGTCAGGAGGTCCAGCGCGGGTTACGTCCGGAGAACCCGAGCAACCGATCCCATCCCGGTGCGTCGTCGTGGACCGGCACTTCGGGCCCGAACATGCCGCCGGGGCCGCGATACTCCGGGGTCACCATCTCGCGCAGGAACTCGTGTGCGCTGCGCACGGCGTCCTCGCTGACGTTCCAGTCCTGTCCGGTCGCGACGGCCAAGTCCCAGCCGTGCAGCAGGTACTCGGCCAGGATCATCGACAACGCCATCTCACCGGGCATTCCTTGCCCCTGAATGGACAGGGGCCGGTCGGCGGCGCCGTCCTGCAGGGCCTGATCGAAGCGTTGCGCAGCCGCGATGATTCGCTGTTGCGCTTCCTCACGGGAGACCTGCACGCCACTGACGTCCCCCATCGGGCACGCTCCGTCGGGGTCGGCGAAGCCTGCCGCGAAGTTCTCCAACCATCCGACGATGTGTGCGGTGAGGTCCGTGACGTCGAAGTCCTCGCAGGGGGTGGGCAGGTCACGTTGGTCCTCGGTGACCCGGCCGGCCACGTCGGCGAGTTCGGCCAGGACCGGTTGCAGCATCATGCGCGTGTTTTCGTTGCTCATGGGATGAGCGTCTCGGTTCCAAGCGCCCGCAGTCTTGAACAAACGCGTCACCCCGTCGCGGCAGCCTCGTCGTCCACAACGTGCCCCATCACGTCAACAGACCCATCGGAATCCGGCACAATCCCTCCGGAAGGGGGTCCGGGCAACCCCGTCGAACGAGGTGCTTAGGCTGCTCGCTGTGGAAGCCCATTCGGTCGGCGAGGACAGCCGCGGCATTCTCGATCCGGGACGGATGCAGCAGCACGCCCGGCTGCGCCGGTGGCCGGCCGAGGGGGCCCTGAGCGAACTCGCCGCCACCCTGGGGTACGCAGACCAGGCGCACCTGTCGCGCGATTTCAGAGCAACGGTGGGCATGAGTCCATCGGAGTACGCCGACTCGGTCCGCCGGTACCAACCCGATTGACAGTTCAGCCCGAAACACCGCCGGCTGCCCGGGCACGTTCCACCGCACCGGGCAACACGTGCAACAGCCGGTCGATATCGTCCGCGGTGGTGGTGTGGCCCAGCGAGAACCGCAACGACGAGCGCGCATCGGCCTCTGTGCGACCCATCGCCAGCAGTACGTGGGAGGCGCGGCTGACCCCGGCGGCACAGGCCGAGCCGACCGAGCAGTCGATGCCGGCGGCGTCCAGCAACAGCAGCAGATCGTCGGCTCTAAGACCGTCGAAGGTGACGTTCACGATTGCCGGGGAGACCGGCGCGACACTGTTCACCCGGGTGTCGGAGATACCGCCGACCCCGTGGCGGATGCGTTCGGTCAGGGCCGCGACCCGGGTCGCGGCGGCTTCGCGTTCGGCGACGGTCTCGGCCAGGGCGGCGGCGAAACCGGCCACCAACATCGGGGCCAGTGTGCCCGAGCGGATCCCGCGTTCCTGTCCCCCGCCGACCAGCACCGGGGTCGGGGACGCGGCACGGGTGGCGACCAGGGCGCCGATCCCGACCGGGCCGCCGACCTTGTGCGCCGACAGCGACAGCAGATCGGCCCCCGAATCGTGGAAATGCACCGGCAGCCAGGCCACCGCCTGTACCGCATCGGTGTGAAACAAGGCCCCGGCGTCGTGGGCTCGTTGGGCCACCTCCGCCACGGGCTGTACCGCGCCGGTTTCGTTGTTCACCCACATCACCGACACCACCGCGGCATCGGGCCCGATCTCGGGGATCACCGAGTGGCCGGCTGGGTCGACCTCGACCCAGTCGACCCGGCCGCCCTCGGCCTCGATCACCGCCGCCTGGTCGCGTACCGCGGGGTGTTCGGTGCTGCCCAGCCACACCGCCGGACGATCGGCCCGGCGGGCCAGCCAGGCCCCGTGCACGGCCAGATTGTTGGCCTCGGTGCCACCGCTGGTGAAGACCACCTCGATCGGTTCGGCACCGATCAGGTCGGCCACCCGCTCCCGCGCGTCCTCGACGATCCGGCGGGCGGCCCGGCCGGAGTGGTGTTGGGAGGAGGCATTGCCCACAACGGCAGCTACCTCGACCATTGCCGCCAGCGCAGCCTGCCGAAGCGGGCCGGTGGCGGCGTGGTCGAGGTAGCTGCGGTGACTATCGGCCGGGGGCAGAATCAGCCCTTCTTCGCCTTGACCTGCTCGGTGACCGCGGGCAGTACGGTGTGCAGGTCGCCCACCACACCGAGGTCGGCGAGCTCGAACAGCGGCGCCTCCGGATCCTTGTTCACCACCACGATCGCCTTCGAGGTCTGCATGCCGGCGCGGTGCTGAATCGCACCCGAGATGCCGTTGGCGATGTAGAGCTGCGGCGACACGGTCTTACCGGTCTGGCCGACCTGGTAGGCGTGCGGGTACCAGCCGGAGTCGACCGCGGCACGCGAGGCGCCCACGGCGGCACCGAGGGCGTCGGCCAAGGCTTCGACCGGCTCGAAGTTGCCACCGGTACCCCGGCCACCCGACACCACGATCGCGGCTTCGGGCAGTTCGGGACGACCCGAGGCCTGCTTCTCCTCCGAGGCCACCACCTTGGCGCCCTTGCTGGTGTCGGCGATGGACACCGAGACCTGTTCGACCGCACCGGCGGCCGGAGCTTCCTCGGGAGCCACGGTGTTCGGCTTGGTGGTGATCACGGGCACGCCGCGGGTCACCTGGGCGCTGACCGTCCAGTTACCGGCGAACACCGACTGCACGGTGGCCGCGCCTTCTTCGATGTTGACCGCTTCGGTGATCAGACCGGAGTCGAGACGCACCGCGAGGCGGCCGGCGACTTCCTTGTTGTCCAGACCGGTCGGCAGCAGCACCGCGGCCGGCGACTCGGCCTCGACCAACTGGGTGAGCACGTCCACCTTCGGGCCGACGAGGAACTCGTCGATGGCCGGATCATTGGCTTCCAGCACCCGGGCGGCGCCGTACTTGCCGAGGGTTTCGGCCACCCCGGCGGCTTCGCCGAAGACCACCGCAGCCGGCTCGCCGATCCGGCGGGCCAGGGTGAGCAGCTCCAGCGACGGCTTGGTGACGTGACCGTCGTGAATATCAACGACAACGAGAACCTGGGACATCTCCGGGCTCCTCTCTCAGATGAACTTGTTGGTGGACAGGAACTCGACCAGAGCGTTCGCGCCGGAGCCGTCCTCGTCGGTGACGATGGTGCCGGCCTGCTTCGGCGGACGCGGGGTGGTGTCGGTCACCTTGGTGGCCGCACCCTCCAAACCGATTCCCGCGGTGTCGACCCCCAGGTCGTCCAGGGTCCATTCGTCGACGGGCTTCTTCTTGGCCGCGATCACGCCCTTCATGGACGGGTAGCGGGCCTCACCCGACTGGTCGGTGACACTGACCACGGCCGGCAGGTTGGCCTGCACGGTCTGGGCGGCGGTGTCGCCGTCACGCTTGATGGTCACCGACTGGCCCTCGAGGCTGACGGTGTGGCCGAAGGTGGCCGCCGGCCAGCCCAGCCGCTCGGCGAGCATGGCCGGGACGACACCCATGTTGCCGTCGGTCGAAGCCATGCCGCAGACCACCAGGTCGGCGCCGGCCTTCTGCACCGCGGCGGCCAGGATCTTGCTGGTGGCCAGCGCGTCGGAGCCGTGGATGGCTTCGTCGTTGATGTGGATTCCGGCGTCGGCGCCCATCTGCAGGGCCTTCTTGATCGCATCGGCGGCATCGTCGGGACCCACGGTCAGGGCGACGATCTCGACGTCGTCATCGGAGTTCTCACGGATCTGCAGGGACTGCTCGACCGCGTACTCGTCCAGTTCGGACAGCAAACCGTCGGCGCCCTCACGATCAACAGTTCCGTCGTCGGCGAATTCACGATCGCCGGTCGCATCTGGGACATGCTTCACCAATGCGAGGATCTTCATCTCTCTCCACTTCGTCGTCGGCCCTTGGGTCAGTGCGTAAGCCTAGCAATATCCGGCCGTCACCAAAGGGGTGTGTGCGCCGACTGGGACTGCTGTACCCGTTGACGTCCTACAGTTGCCCGCGACGAAACATCCGCCGGCGGCAGGAGGACCATGGGGCATGCGGCACCCGGTGACCCGACCGACGCCCCTGCGCACGGCGGCCCGTGGGCGCGGGTGAAGCTGCCGATGACGATCGTGGTCGCCGTGCTGGCGATCGCCCTGGGTGTGGCCGGTGGGTTCGGGCTCACCTCACTGGTCGATCGCAACAACGCCGCCGGCCCCGATGACCCCGAACAGGTGGTGCGCGCCTATCTGCGGGCGCTGACCGACGGGGACGCCGCGACCGCCCTGTCGCTGGGCGCCGAACCCCCACCCGAGACCACCTTGTTGACCCCCGAGGTGTTGGCCCGGGCCCGCGAGCACGCCCCGCTGACCGAGGTCGAGGTGACCGGCACGGACGGGACGGTGGTCCGGGCCGAGTACCGGCTCGGTGATCGCCCGGTGACGGCCGAGTTCACCGTGGTCGACACCCCCGACGGGCCCCGGCTGGCCCGGGCCTGGGGGTTGTTGCGGCTCGAACCGGCGGCCGGCCACGACCTGGCCCGGATGGTGTTCGGGGTGCAGGTCACCGAACCCCGCACCGCGGTCTTCCCGGGGGTGTACCCGGTGCACACCGGGCGGGAACTGATCGACTGGGACGAGGACGCCACCGTGCTGGTGGACCGGCCCGATCCGCATGCCGCGCCCCGCACCGTCCTGCGGCCCCGGCTCACCCCCGCCGGTGAAGAGGTCTTCGCCCACCACACCCGCGAGTTCCTGCGCCGCTGCCTGACGGCCAAACAGTTGGCGCCCGAGGGGTGCCCGTTCAGCGCCGAGGCCCGCGGCGAGGTCGCCCCCGGGTCGGTGGTGTGGACGGTGCCGGACGGCGATCCGATGGCCGAGTTCGAACCACGGATCGACTTCGACAATGTGCTGGTCACCACCGCCCGGTTCGATTTCACCGTCGTCGCCCGTTGGCAGGAGGACGGCGAATCGATGAACGCCGAACGGTACTTCGACGGCCGGGCCACCCTCGACATCTCCGACGAGGACGCGCCGGTGTTCACCTGGCGCAACTGAGCCGCCGGGCTCAGCGCCCGGTGAAGGTGGCCTTGCCGGGGCCCTCGGCCATGAAGCTGGTCATCCCGATGGTGCGGTCCTCGGTGTCGAAGAGTTCGGCGAACATGGTGCGTTCCAGGGCCAGCCCGTCCGACAGGCTCCCCTCCAGCCCGGCGTCGATCGCTTCCTTCGCCGCGCGCAGCGCCAACGAGGCCGACCCGACGAACTGCTTCGCCCAGGCCAACGCGGCGCTCTGGACGTCCTCGTCGGCGACGACCCGGTCGGCCAGACCGATCCGCAGCGCCTCCTCGGCGTCGACGTGCCGGCCGGAGAAGACCAACTCCTTGGCCCGGCTCACCCCGACCAGCCGGGGCAGCCGCTGGGTGCCGCCCAGGCCCGGGATGACCCCCAGCAACACCTCGGGGAAACCGAGTTGGGTCTTGGTGCCCACGATCCGGTAATCCGCGCACAGGGCCACTTCGAGGCCACCGCCCAGCGCGTAGCCGTTGATCGCGGCGACCACCGGCTTGCCGATTCCGGCCAGCGCGTCGAAGGCCGGCCCGGTGCGTTCGGCGACCTGCATCATCGCCGCGGTGTCCAGCTCGGCCATCTCCTTGATGTCAGCCCCCGCGGCGAACACCCGGTTCCCGCCGGTGATCACCACCGCGGCCACATCGGGGGCCTCGTCCAGACGACGGGCGGCCGCACCGAGCGACTCCTGCATCGCGATGGTGAGCGCGTTGACCTTGGGCCGAGCCAGCCGCAGCGTGCCGACCCCGTCGGCAACCTCCACGACCACGTGCTCGCCGAACTGTTCCGTATGAACTGACATGGCCGACATCGTACCGGCGTGGATTCCCCACAGCGGTAGGGCACAATGGGTAGCCGCCCACTGGGCGTAGAGTCGTACCGTCGAGAGAAAGCGAACCATGACCCCTGGCTTGCCCGCGCCCGTGGACTCCACCATCCTCGGAGCTCAGGTACGCGATGGGGGCACCCATTTTGCTTTGTGGGCACCGCGTGCCACGCGGGTGGAACTGGCTCTGGTCGACGAGGATCGCACCCAACACAACCGTGACATGCACCGCAGCGACGACGGGGTGTGGAGTGTCTTCTGCCCCGGGGTGGGTGCCGAGCAACGGTACGGCTACCGGGTGCACGGCGAGTGGGACCCCGGTGCGGGGGCCCGGTTCAACCCGGCCAAACTGCTCACCGACCCCTACGCCCGGGCGATCACCGCCGGGGTCGACTACTCCGGCCCGATCCTGGACCACACCGCCGAGTCCGACTACCTGCCCGACCCGGAGGATTCCTTCGTCGCCGTGCCGCTCAGCGTGGTGGTGGACCCCGGCCCCCCACCGACCCCGATCGCGCGCCGTCGTCCGCTGGTCGAATCGGTGATCTACGAAACCCACCTGAAGGGGTTCACCAAACTGCACCCGGCGGTGCCCGAGCATCTGCGCGGCACCTACGCCGGGATGGCCTACCCCGCGGTGATCGAGCACCTGAAACGGGTCGGCGTCACCGCGGTGGAGTTTCTGCCGCTGCACCACTTCGTCTCCGAACCGTTCATCGTGGGCCGCGGGCTGAGCAACTACTGGGGCTACAACACCCTGGGGTACTTCGCCCCGCACGCCGCCTACTGCTCGGTCGGCACCCTGGGTCAACAGGTCACCGAGTTCAAGGAAATGGTCTCGGCCCTGCACGAGGCCGACATCGAGGTGATTCTCGATGTGGTCTACAACCACACCGCCGAGGGGGGCCACGAGGGGCCGACCCTGTCCTGGCGGGGTATCGACCACGCCGGCTACTACCGGCTGACCAACGATCTGCGCAACGACTACGACGTGACCGGTTGCGGCAACTCGGTGGACTCCTCCGAACCGGGTGTGCTGAACATGATCATGGACTCGTTGCGGTACTGGGTCACCGAGATGGGGGTGGACGGGTTCCGGTTCGACCTGGTCACCACCCTGATCCGCGACGGACACCACCACGTCGACCAGAACCACGCCTTCAAGCAGATGTTGTCCGACGATCCGGTGTTCAACGACATCAAGCTGATCGCCGAACCCTGGGACATGGGCCCCTACGGCTACCAGGTCGGTGCCTTCGGCAAGGACTGGTCGGAATGGAACGACCGGTACCGCGGGTTCATGCGCGACTACTGGCGCGGGGCCGTGGGTGGGGTCAGCGAGCTCGCGACCCGACTGTCGGGTTCGGGGGACGTCTTTCACCACTCCGAGCATCAGATCGAGGCCTCGATCAACTTCATCACCGCCCACGACGGCTTCACGATGCGTGACCTGGTGTCGTACGCCACCAAGCACAACCAGGCCAACGGCGAGCAGAACCGCGACGGTTCGGACGACAACCGCTCCTGGAACTGCGGCTACGAGGGTGAAACGACCGACCCGGCGATCAACGCGCTGCGCCGCCGGCAGGTGAAGAACATGATGGCCACCCTGATTCTCAGCCACGGGGTGCCGATGATCCTGGCCGGCGACGAGATGGGCCGCACCCAGGAGGGCAACAACAACGCCTACTGCCAGGACGGCCCGATCTCCTGGGTGCACTGGGACACCCTGGCCGAATGGTCCGACGTGACCGAGCTGACCGGCCTGCTCACCCGGTTGCGGGCCGAACACGCGGTGCTGCGGCCCGAACGCTGGCACAACGGCAACGTGATCACCCTGCCCGACGGCACCGAGACCGGACGCAAGTCGCTGGCCTGGTTCAACAGCCACGGCGAGTTGTTCGGCGACGCCTGGCACGACACCTCCCGCAAACTGATCGGCATGTACGTCTCGAACCGCGACGAGGCCTTCCTGGTCTGGTACCACGCCGGCGACTGGGACCAGACCGTCCAGCTACCGCCGCAGCCGTGGGCCTGCGACTACACCCTGATCGCGCACACCGGTGAGCCCCACGAGCTGGCCGATGTCGAGTGGACCCCCGGCGCCGAGGTGGTGGTGCCGGGCCGCACCGTGATCGTCCTGCGGGCCGGGTTGCCGTCCTGGCGCACCCCGGAATGGGCCGACGCCCCGGCCGACCATTCCTCCGACCGGGTCGAACGCGCCGGCGCGGACGAGGCATGAGCACCGGCCCGGTCGTCCGCTGGCGCCATGGGGCCGGCGAACTGCTCACCCGCGGTGAGCTGATCCTGGCCGTCGGTGACCCCCGGGAGGTCGACGGCGCCCTGCATCACGGCGGCCTGCGGGTCGACCGGGTGGTCGATCTGCCCGGGGCCGCGGTGATTCCCGGCCTGGTCGATGCCCACCTGCACACCGCGATGTACTCCCGCTCCCTGACCCGGGTCGACCTGCGCGGGGCGGTGAACCTGGCCGAGGTGCTGGACAGGCTGGCCCGGCACGCCGAACGGTTGGCCCCCGGTGAACCGCTGCGCGGGGCGGGCTGGGAGTGGCAGAAGTGGCTGCCGGCGGTGTTGCCGACCCTGGCCGACCTGGACGCGATCCTGCCCGACCGTCCGGTGTTGCTGGAGAGTCAGGACCGGCACACCTGTTGGGTGAACACCGCCCTGTTGCAACGGGTCGGGATGACCGACGAGCCCGGCGCCCCCGGCATCCTGCGCGAGGCCGAGGGCTGGCGGGCGATGGACCTGCTGGGCCCGGAGGACCGACCCCTGGAAGATGCCCTGGCGTACGGCATCGACACCTTGTTGTCGATGGGGGTCACCGGGGTGCACGACGTGGACGACGAAGCGGCCCGGGCCGCGTTCGGGAAGTTGTACCGCGACGGCCGGTTGAACCTGCGGGTGGTGAAGTTCACCCGCCTGGAAGCCCTGGACACCGCGATCACCGAGGGCCGGCGCAGCGGTGCCGGCGACCACTGGTTGCGCGAGGGCCACGTGAAACTGTTCACCGACGGAGCCCTGGGCTCACGCACCTGTCAGATGTGCGCCCCGTTCAACGGCACCGACCAGAGCGGGCTGGCCACGATCGACGACGCCGAGCTGGCCGAGGTGATCGACGCCTGTCAGCGGCACGGGCTGGGGGTGGCCGGGCATGCGATCGGGGATCGGGCCAACCAGCGGCTGCTGGACGCCTACGCCGCCGCGGCCGCCGGTCGTCCGCCCGGGCTGCGGCACCGGGTGGAGCACGCCCAGCATCTGCGGCCCCGCGACGTGGCCCGGTTCGCCGAGTTGGACGTGGTCGCCTCGATGCAACCCACCCATGCGATCAGCGACATGGATCTGGTGACCGAACTGTTCGGCGACCGGCCGTTGTCGTCCTACGCCTTCGGGTCGA
>JAAYAO010000335.1 GCA_012719335.1 Propionibacterium sp.
GAAATCGACTACGCGGCCTCCACCAGCGACCTGGTGCAGGCGATCTTCGTCACCGGCGACTTCGACACCTCGATCTGGAGCTTCGGGGTGCCCGACGGTGGTGTGCTGCCCGAGATGTACGAGTCCTTCCACTCCGAGGGCGGCAACCCCGGCCAGTACGCCGACGAGGAGATGGACCAGTTGGTGATGGAACTGCAGGAGGCGATCGACCCGGCCGATCAGAAGGAAGTGTTGGAGAAGATCCAGGCCCGCTTCAACGAAACCATCCCGGCGATCTCACTGGCGCCGACCGGGGAGTTCATCGCCTGGCAGGACAACGTGCACGGCGTGGAGACCTCGATCGACTCGGTGGTGCTGTTCTCCAAGGCCTACAAGGCCGAGTGAGCCGCTGAGCCACGGGCTCGATGAACCGGTGGGGTCAGCCCCGTTCGTACTCGTTGCGGAGTCGTTCGAGGATGACCTCACCGGTTTCGCGTGCCCCGGGGGTCTGCCAGGTGGTGCCACGGGCCAGGGTGAGGTGCCATTCGACCTCGCCACCGGTCAACCGTCGGCGGGCGGCGATCACCAGACCGTCCCCGGGGTCGTCGGGCACCGTCACCGCGTGTTGCAACACGATCGAGGCGTTGATCCGCTCCCGGAAGAGTTCGGGGAAGTCACCGGCATCGTCCAGGGTGATGCGGTGGCGGGACCGGTCGTAACCGGTCCAGCGCAGCACGTCGGTTTCGCGATCCCAACTGCCACGGGCGATCCGGTGCCAGCCCACCTCGTCCCACGACCCGGGGCGACCCACCAGCAGCCGGTCGATCAACCCGATCAGCCACACCTCGTCGGTGTCGTAGCCGTGTGCCCACGACAGCACCCGGTCACCGGTGCGGGCGCGCACCTCGCGGGCAACCTCGGTGGGTAGTTTGCGACGATCAAACAGCCCCATCGCGGGCCCTGCCGACCTCGTCCAGATCATTGAGGAAGGAACTGGCCCACCGGTTGATGTCGCGTTCGAAAACGGTCTTGCGCAGCGCCCGCATCCGGCGTGCCTTGTTGGACGCGGCGTCGCGCAGGGCCAACTCCATGCTGGCCTTCAACCCGTTGATGTCGTACGGGTTCACCTGGTAGGCCTGTCGCATCTCCTTGGCCGCACCGGTGAACTCGCTGAGCACCAGGGCGCCGTTGTTGCCGTCGCGGCAGGCCACGTACTCCTTGGCGACCAGGTTCATGCCGTCGCGCAGCGGGGTGACCACCATGACGTCGGCCGCGGCGTACATCGCGGCCATCTCCTCGCGCGGGAAGGACGCGTGCAGGTAGGTGATCGGCGGGTTGCCGATGGTACCCAGGTCGCCGTTGATGCGGCCGACCAGTTGGTCGATCTCGTCGCGCAGCAACTTATACTGGTCGACCCGCTCCCGCGAGGGGGTGGCCACCTGCAGGAAGACCGTCTCCTCCGGGTCGATGCGTCCTTCGGCGACCAACTCGCCGAAGGCGCGGATCCGTTGCTTGATGCCCTTGGTGTAGTCGAGTCGATCGACGCCGAGAAAGAGAGTCTTCGGGTTGCCCAGATCGGCTCGGATCTCGGCGGAACGGGCCTGCACATCGGGACGGCGGGCCAGTTCGTTGAAGGCCTTCGCGTCGATCGAAATGGGGTAGGCGCGGGCGGTGGCGACCCGACCGTTCGGCAGCGTCACCCGGTCGCGGCTGGTTTCCATCTTCAACCGCTGTCGCACCAGCCGGACGAAGTTCTGGGCCCCGCCGGGCACCTGGAAACCGATCAGGTCCGCACCCAGCAGGCCCTTGATGATCTCGGTGCGCCACGGCAACTGCTGGAACAACTCGGTGGGCGGGAAGGGAATGTGCAGGAAGAAGCCGATCTTCAGATCGGGTCGGGCCTCGCGCAGCATCTGCGGCACCAACTGCAGTTGGTAGTCCTGCACCCACACCGTGGCGCCCTCGTCGGCGACCGCCGCGGCGCGTTCGGCGAAGCGGCGGTTCACCTTCACATAGGCGTCCCACCATTCCCGGTGGAACTCCGGCGGTGCGACCACGTCGTGGTACAGCGGCCACAGGGTGGCGTTCGAGAAGCCCTCGTAGTACTCGGCGATCTCACCCTCCGACAGCGGCACCGGCACCAGCAGGATGCCGCCCTCCTCGAAGGGTTCGAGCTCCTCGTCCGGGGCGCCGTGCCAGCCGACCCAGGCGCCTTCGTGCGCCCGCATCACCGGTTCGAGCGCGGTCACCAGCCCACCGGGGGATGTGCGCCACGACACCGATCCGTCGGGCAACTCGACCCGATCGACAGGCAGACGATTGGCGACGACGAGAAACGAAGCTTTGTCAGTGCCCATACCCCAACAATAGTCGACGTGTTCGGTTTCGGGGCCGGTGGGGACCTCGGGAGCCGGCCGTCGACGGCATGGGAGACTGCTGTCATGACCGCTGAGACCCCTGGTTCCGCCGGCCTGTCGGCCGTGGTCGCCGACCCGCGCACGGCCCTGATCGCCGTCGACTTCGACGGCACCCTCGCACCGATCGTGCCCGACCCCGAGCAGGCTTTCGCCGACCCGCAGGCCCGCGCGGCACTGGCCCGGCTGGGGGAGCGGGTCGGTTCGGTGGCGGTGATCACCGGACGCCCGACCCGCACCGCGGTGCGCCTGGGCGGTTTCGAGGGGGTGGCCGGGTTGGCCGGGCTGATCGTGTTGGGCCAGTACGGGGTGGAGCGCTGGGACGCGGCCACCGGGGAGTACCTCGACCCGCCGGTGCCGGCCGAAGTGGTGGACGCCACGGCGGCGATGAACGCGTTGATCGCCGATGCCGGGGTGACCCTGGAGGACAAGGGACGGGCGGTGGCGCTGCATTTCCGCAACGCCGAACAGCCCCAGGACACAATGGACCGCTACGCCCCCGAGGTGCAGCGGATCGCCGAGGAACGCGGCCTGGTCGTCGAACCCGGACGCCTCGTCTTCGAGGTGCGCGCCACCGGCATGGACAAGGGACAGGCCCTGCAGGCCCTGGTGGCCGAGCGCGGTGCCCGGTCGGTGATCTTCTGCGGCGACGATCTGGGTGACCTCGCCGCTTTCGCCGCGGTCGACGACCTGACCGGCGCAGGGGTACCCGGGGTGAAGGTGGCCGTGGTCAGTCAGGAACAGCAGGCGCTGGCCGCCCGGGCCGACGTGGTCGTCACCTCACCGGCCGATCTGGCCCGGTGGCTGAACGAGCTGGCCGACCAACTGGGCTGAATCAGCGCCGCAGGTCGAGTACCAGCTTGCCGGGGGCGTGCCCGGTTTCCAGGATCCGGTGCGCCTCGGCCAGGTCGTCCATGCCGAACACCCGGGCGATCTGCGTCGACACCCGTCCCTCGGCCAGATCGCGGCCGACCCGGGCGAGCACCTCGGGGTTGGATTCCATGATCGCGATGTGGGCCTCGATGCCGCGCTCGCGGGCCGGGGTGAGGTCGGCCAGCGATGGGATCGCGATGATCCGCCCGCCGTCGGTCAGATGGTCGAGGGACGGCTCGAAGGTGTTGAAGTAGACCCCGTCGATGATCACGTCGGCGGGGCCACCCATCGCCTCGAACACGTCACCGGCGGTGTAGTCGAGATGCCGGGCGCCGAGTTCGGTGATCCGGTCGTGGTGGCGGGTGGAGGCGCTGCCGAACACCGTGGCACCGGCCAGCACGCACCACTGGACGATCCACTGGCCCACCCCGCCACCGGCACCGTGGATCAGCACGCGTTCCCCGGCCTGCACGTTGGCGTAGTCGTGCACCGCGGTCCACGCGGTCAACGCGGCCATCGGGGTGCCGCCGAGAATGATCGGGTCGACGCCCTCCGGGGCGGGGGCGAGTCGCTCGACCGGGAACACCGCGAACTCGGCGTGGCACCCCTGCTTGGGTTCCATTCCGGGGTGACCGAAAACCAGATCACCCACCGCGAAGTCGGTGACCTCCGGGCCCAGTGCGCTGACCCGGCCCACCCCCTCCCGGCCGGGGAAGAAGGGGAAGTCGGAGAAATCCTCCAGCCAGATCGAGTGGCCCTGACGCATCTTGTAGTCGACCGGGTTGATGCCGGAGGCCAGCATCTCCAGCACGACCTCACCCGGCCCCGCGGTGGGAACCTCGGCCTCGCCGACCTGCAGCACGTCCGGCCCGCCGAACTGATGAATCTCGACTCGTCGCATGCTGCGCAGTCTAGAAGACTTCCGGGTGGGGCGTGCGGGGCTCGAACCCGCGACCCAGGGATTATGAGTCCCCTGCTCTGA